>JACQDO010000027.1 GCA_016201085.1 Hyphomicrobiales bacterium
GTATGGGTCCCGGCCCTCGCTGGCGCTCGGCCGGGACGACAGCAACAATCTTACCCCTGCGCATCCAGCCGCTTGCTGCCGGCCGTCACCGGCTTTGCCGCAATGAGCGTGAAGGCGATCACGCACGGCGCCGTGCCTTTGTTGACCCAGTTATGGATGGTGCCGCGCTGCACCAGCACGTCTCCCGCTTTGAGGTGCACGCTGCCGATATCAAGCTCCATGTCGATTTCGCCCGAGATCACCACCGCGTAATCGATCGAATCGGTGCGGTGATTGCGCGGCGCGACGCCGGGCGCGAAGCTGACGATGCGGAACACCGTGCCATTGGGCAGCGTGGTGCCGATCTTCTTGTGCGAGGGATCGTCGCTGCCGTCATTGCTGAGCGGGAAGCCCTCGGTCGACCAGATCACGCTGTATTGCGCGCCCGGGCGCTGCGACATGACGTTGCAGGTAGTCTCGTCGATCAGCACCTTGGCGCGGCCCTGCTCGTCATGGCCGGTGACGACGCGGCGGATCTGCAGGCTCATGAATGTCCTCCCTCTTTCTAATAATGGTTACAAAGGCTCATCGGCCGGCAGCGGCTTCTTGCCGCTCTCGTGCCAGAGCAGAAATATCCCGGTGCCGACCACGATGGCGGAGCCGGCGAGCAGCGCCAAGGTCGGCACGTCGCCCCAGAACAGAAAACCGAGCACCAGCGCCCATACCAGCGAGAAATAATAGAACGGCCCGACCGCCGACGGCGGCGCCAGCAGCAGCGCCCGCGTCCACCAGTATTGTCCGAGCCCATTGAGCGCGCCATTGACGATCATGGCGGTGGCGTCCGTGCCCGTCGGCCAGGTAAAGCCCGCGACCGGCAGCGCCAGCGCGAAGAAGGCGGTGAGGAAGACCATCTGGTACATGGTCAGGGTTTCCGCCGACTCGGTCGCGGTCATGCCGCGCACCGCGGCGGTGACGCTGCCGTACAGCACGGCATTGGCGAGCGCGAACAGCGCGCCGATGCGAAAACTGTCGGCGCCGGGCGCCGCCACCAATAGCACGCCGAGAAAGCCGACCACCAAAGCGAGCCCGCGCGCGGGCCCGACTTTCTCCTTCAGCCATAGCGCGGCCACTATGGTGGCAAACAGCGGCGCCGCGAAATTGATGGCGACCGCGCCGGCCAGCGGCATCAGGCTGAAGGCGATGATGATGCAGCTCTGCGCCACCGCCTGCATCGCGCTGCGGCCGGCGTGATCGCGCAGGCGATGCGTGCGGAACACGGCGAGCCCGGTGCGCGGCAGGATTAGCGCGGCGCAGGTGAGCAGGGAGATGCCGGTGCGAAAGATCAGCACCTCGACGAAGGAGTAGCTCGCCACCTGCCATTTCGAGATCGCGCTGCAGGCCGCAAACATCACGGTGGCGGCGAGCATATAGAGAATGCCGAGCGGGACCCGGTCGGTACGCTTGGGCGTGTGCTTGGGCGTGCGCTGGGCAGGGCTGGCGGCGGTCACAGCGGGAACGGCCTCGGGCAAGGGCGGGAGCATGACCTATCACGCGAAACTTGCGCCGGGCAGGGGCAAATCGGTATGCCATGCCTGCTGTTGCGCGCTATTCGCCGCCGCTCACGCTCGCTCATGATGCGCCGCAGCATTGCCGAGCCGGTGGGAACCGTTCATTCTCATGACGACAAGATGTCGGCCGGACGCTTGCGTCCGATCTGTTGCGTTCTGGGGGTGTGCGATGGGCTGGCGCGTGGGGCGCGCATTGCTGCTGGCGGCCTTGCTTGCCGGCTGCGCCGAGAATCGGCTTTTCCAGGGAGCGCAAAGCCAACCCGATTTCACGATGGCGACACCCGAGCCGGCCATGCAGCCAGCGCCACAAGTGGAGCCTTCGCTCGCCACGCCATTGCCCGCCGCCACGCCGCCGGCCGGTAAATACGGCGTGCAGATCGCCGCCCGCCGCAGCGAGGCGGAAGCGCGCGCGACGATCGATGACATGCGCGCCCGATTCCCCGCCCTGCTGGCGCGCGAATGGGCCACCATCAACCGCGTGTCGCTGCCGCAGGGCGAGTTCTTTCGCGTGATGGTCGGACCGCTCGGCAGCGCGCAGCAGGCGAAGCAACTGTGCGACAGCCTGAAGGCGCAGGGCGCCGAGTGCATCATCCGCGGGACGTGATCGCACTTTTCTTTCCCCCTCTCCCCTTGTGGGAGAGGGTGCCGAGCGAACGAAGTGAGCGAGGCGAGTGAGGCGAGTGAGGGGTCGGGACGATCGTAAAGCACCGACCGCTCACCCGGCTCGTGCTCGCTATCGCTCCGCACTCGCCACCCTCTCCCACAAGGGGAAGGGGAAGAAGAGATCGTCGCACTTTCAAATGTATTCTAACGCTTGCGTTTTTTAGCCGCTAGCGCGCGCTTGGTCTGGCGCTCCCTGGCGAGCCGCGCCTCCCGCCGCTTGCGTTTGGCGCGCAACTCGACCGCGCGCCGGTTGCGCCGCTTGCGGCAGCGCGAGCATTGGCAGTGCGAGCGGCCGATGACGTTCTTCAGATAGTCGATGCCGTAATCGTAGACGATTTCCTAGCCCGGCTTGATGTTGCGCAGCGCGCGGATGAACACGCGCAGCTTGACGTTATAGGAGTCGGCGTTGGGGTTGCAGGAATGGTTGGCGTAGCGCGCGATATTGCTGCGCGGCGTGCCGTCGATGGTCCAGCGGCTGTTGATCTCGTACAAATAGCGGTTGCCGGTGGCCTCGAACTTGTTGGCTTCCTTGGTGGTGAGCAGGGGGCCCTTGTATTCGGCGATCCGGCTGTTCTTTTTGATGAGCCTGGTGGCGAACAGGCCGAGGCCGGTACGCGAGCGGCCGATGCGAAAGGGTCTGCGGGACATTGCGACGCTACGATTCCAAGTTTGCGAGTGCGACGATTTGAACGCTGCGGATGGCAGATGACGCGCGTTGCGTCAATACATCGTTCGGTGCGAGGATACCCGGCGGATGAATGGGGGCGGGCTGTGCGTACCGGTGTGAAGGCCATCGTGCTGGTGGGCGGTGCCGTTATGGTCGCCCTCGGGTCGAGCCATGCGCGCGCCGCCGGCGCCGCATATATCGTCGATACCGCCGAGGTCAACGAGCCCGGTGCCTGCAAGGTCGAATCCTGGGTGTCAAGCGCGAGCAACCACGATTTTTTCGCCGCCACCAGCCCGACCTGCGTGCTGCCGCTGTTCCGGCCAGTCGAGTTCAGCACCCAATTCAGCCGTTCGCGCGCCGACGAGGAATGGGCGAGCACGGCGATCCCCAAGCTCAAGATCAACCTGGAGCCGAGCGCCATCGGCCACTGGGGCATCGCGCTGTCGGGGCA
>JACQDO010000271.1 GCA_016201085.1 Hyphomicrobiales bacterium
CCACCATTGCGGCAGCCCTCCTGCACGACACGATCGCGGACACTGCCGCGACCCGGGCCGAAATCGACCAGATGTTCGGCAAGGATATCGGCGCGCTGGTCGAGGGCCTGACCAAGCTGAAGCGGCTCGAGCTGGTGTCGCGGGAGGCCAAGCAGGCCGAGAACCTGCGCAAGCTATTGCTGGCGATCGCCGACGATGTCCGCGTTCTCCTGATCAAGCTCGCCGACCGTTTGCACAACATGCGCACGCTGGAGTTCGTGCCGACGGAATCGCGCCGCCGCATCGCCGAGGAGACGCTCGACATCTATGCGCCGCTGGCCGGCCGCATGGGCATGCATGAGATGCGCGAGGAGCTCGACGACCTGGCGTTCCGCGAGCTCTATCCGGAAGCCTACGGCGTGGTGTCGGCCAGGCTCAATGCGCTGGCCGAACGCCACCAGCATCTGATCAGCGAGATCGAAAAGCAGCTCACCAAGAAACTCGCCGACCGCGGCATCCAGGCAAAGGTGGTCGGCCGCCGCAAGCGCGCCTATTCGATCTGGCGCAAGATGGAGCGCAAGTCGGTCGGCTTCGAGCAGCTCTCCGATATCTTCGGCTTTCGCGTGATCGTAGACTCCATGGCCGACTGCTACCAGGCGCTCGGCATCGTGCACACCACCTGGCCGATGGTGCCGGGCCGCTTCAAGGATTACGTCTCCACCCCGAAGGCGAACGACTACCGCTCGATCCACACCACCGTGATCGGTCCGAGCCAGCAGCGCGTCGAACTGCAGATCCGCACCGTCGAGATGCACGAGATCGCCGAATACGGCATTGCCGCGCATGCGCTGTACAAAGACGGCGCCGGCTCGCCGACCGAATTGCTGTCGCGCGAATCGACCGCCTATGCCTGGCTGCGCCGCACCATCGAGCTGCTGGCGGAAGGCTCCAACCCAGAAGAGTTCCTCGAGCACACCAAACTGGAGCTGTTCCACGACCAAGTGTTCTGCTTCACGCCCAAGGGCAAGCTGATCGCGTTGCCGCGCAAGGCGACGCCGATCGATTTCGCCTATGCGGTGCATACCGACGTCGGCAACGCCACGGTCGGCTGCAAGATCAACGGCAAGATCGCGCCGCTCACTTCCGAACTGGTCAACGGCGACGAGGTCGAAATCCTGGTGTCCAAGGCACAGACCGCGCCGCCGGCCGCCTGGGAATCGCTGGTGCGCACCGGCAAGGCGCGCGCCTCGATCCGTCGCGCCACGCGTGTCGCGGTGCGCATGCAGTACACCGGGCTTGGCCGCCGCATCGTCGAGCGGCTGTTCCAGCGCGCCAAGATCGTCTATTCCGACGAGAAGCTCACCGGTGCGCTGTCCCGGCTGGCGCGCACCTCGCTCGATGACGTGATGGCGGCGGTCGGACGCAGCGAGCTGAAGGCTTCCGACGTCGCCCGCGCCATGTATCCGGACTACAAGGAAGAGCGCGCCGCCGCCATGGCGGTGAAGCCGAAACCGGAGAGCGGGTGGTTCGGTCTGAAACGGCTCACCTCGGTGAAATTCAAGGTGCCGAATACGGTCGGGCCGGCGATTCCGATCCGCGGCATCAATGGCGACCTGCCGGTGCGCTTTGCTCCCGAGGGCGGCGCGGTGCCGGGCGACCGTATCGTCGGCATCCTGACGCCGGGCGAGGGCATCACCATCTATCCGATCCAGTCGCATGCCTTGAGCGCGTTCGAGGATAAGCCCGAGCTCTGGCTCGACGTGCGCTGGGACGAGCAGGAATCGACGCCGCGGCGTTTCCCGGCGCGCATCGCGGTGCAATCGGTGAACGAGCCAGGCTCGCTGGCGCAGATCGCGCAGGTGATCGCCGAGCATGACGGCAATATCGACAATATCCGCATGACGCGGCGGGCGCCCGACTTCACCGACGTGCAGATCGATCTCGAGGTCTACGACCTGCAGCATCTGACCGCCATCATCGCGCAATTGCGCGCCAAACCGGTGGTGGCGAAGGCGGAACGAGTGAACGGATAGCAAACGCATGTCCCACCGCCTTCGCCTCGGCGTCAATGTCGACCACGTCGCCACCATCCGCAACGCCCGCGGCGGGCGACATCCCGATCCGGTGCGCGCCGCCAAGCTCGCCATCGCCGCCGGCTGCGACGGCATCACCGCGCATCTGCGCGAGGATCGCCGCCATATCCGCGACGACGACATCGCGCGGCTGAAGGCGGAAATCGACAAGCCGCTCAATTTCGAAATGGCGGCGACCGAGGAGATGACGGCCATCGCGCTGACCACCAAGCCGCACGCGGTCTGCCTGGTGCCCGAAAAGCGCACCGAACGCACCACCGAAGGCGGGCTCGATGCGGTCAAGCAGCGCGCGCAGCTCAAGCCGGTCATTCACACGCTTAAGCATGCCGGCATCCGTGTCTCGCTGTTCATCGCCGCGCAACCGGCGCAGATCGAGGCGGCAGCCGAGCTGGGCGCGCCGGTCATCGAAATCCACACCGGCTCATGGTGCGACGCGCTGAGCGAAGGACGCACGACTGAAGCCGAAGCCGAATGGCAGTTGATCCGCGCCGGCGCGCTGCTGGCGCACGGCTTCGGGCTGGAGGTGCATGCCGGTCACGGGCTCGATTATGCGTCGGCGGAATCCATTGCCGCGCTGCCGCAGATCGTCGAGCTCAATATCGGGCACTTTCTGATCGGCGAGGCGGTGTTCGAGGGGTTGACGGAGACCGTCAAATTCATGCGCGCGGCGATGGATCGCGGTCGCGCTAATATCAAAAAATCATGATCATCGGGCTCGGCTCAGACCTGTGCGACGTGCGGCGCATCGAGAAGGTGCTCGAACGTCACGGCGAGCGCTTTCTCGACCGCATCTTCACGTCGGCCGAACGCGCCAAGGCCGACCGCCGCGCCAATCGTGCGGAAACCTACGCCAAGCGCTTCGCCGCCAAGGAGGCCTGCGCCAAGGCGCTCGGCACCGGCCTGCGCCGCGGCGTGTTCTGGCGCGACATGGGGGTGGTGAACCTGCCGGGCGGACGGCCGACCATGCAGCTTACCGGCGGGGCCCTGGCGCGGCTCAAGGCGATCACGCCGGCCGGCTGCGAGGCCCGCATCGAGGTCTCGCTCACCGACGAAGGCCCGCTCGCGCAGGCCATCGTGATCATTTCGGCGCTGTCGCTCGCAGGCGCCGCGGCCGGGCAGGAACGGTAATTATACCAAATATTTAGTCCCCGTTTGCCGGTTTCATTGCGAACCGCAGATGCGCCCGCTACAAGGGCGCCGGGGCGCAGTACCCGTGGGACGAAAGGCCGATGAGCGTGACATCCAGTACCAAGCGGAAAGAAAGCGGTTTTTCCGAAACCATCCGCGTGATTTTTCACGCGCTGGTCATCGCGCTGGTGATCCGCACTTTCTTGTTTCAGCCGTTCAATATCCCCTCCGGCTCGATGAAGGCGACGCTGCTGGTCGGCGATTACCTGTTCGTGTCGAAATACACCTATGGCTACAGCCAGTACTCGCTGCCGCTGTCGCCGCCATTTTTCTCAGGCCGTATCCCGGGCAGCCTGCGGCCCGAGCGCGGCGACGTGGTGGTGTTCCGCCTGCCCAAGGACACCTCGACCGACTACATCAAGCGCGTGATCGGATTGCCCGGCGACAAAATCCAGGTGATCGACGGCATCGTCAATATCAATGGCGTGCCGGTCAAGCGCGAGAAGGCGCCGGACTTCATCGAGACCGAGGAGGGCACGCGCGAGGCACCGGTCAAGCGCTGGAAGGAAACTTTGTCGAACGGGGTGAGCTATTACACGCTCGATCTGGTGGAGAACGGCTTTGCCGACAACACCCAGGTCTATACCGTGCCGGCCGATCATTACTTCATGATGGGCGACAATCGCGACAATTCGACCGACAGCCGCTTTTCCCAAGTAGGGCCGGTGCCGTTCGAGAATATCGTCGGTCGCGCGCAGATCATCTTCTTCTCCGTCTATGAGGGCGAACGCGCCTGGCAATTCTGGCGTTGGCCCGTCTCGGTGCGCTGGGACAGGCTGTTGACGATCGTGCGATGAGCCGGAAGTCGGCCAAGGATAAAGAACGCGCGGCGCTCGAAGAGCGGATCGGCTACAAGTTTGCCGATATAGAGCTGCTTGAGCGCGCGCTCACCCATATCTCCGCGCTGTCCGGCGGCAACCGCAACGCCAGCTACCAGCGCCTGGAATTCCTCGGCGATCACGTGCTCGGGCTGGTGATCTCCGACATGTTGTACAAGGCGTTTCCGCGCGCCAACGAAGGCGAGCTGTCGCGGCGGCTGTCCGATCTGGTGCGCAAGGAAACCTGCGCCGACGTGGCGCGCGCCATGGACATCGGTCCCGCGCTCAAGCTCGGCAATTCGGAATCGCATGCCGGCGGCCGCTTGCGCGCCAATATCCTGGCCGACGCCTGCGAGGGCCTGGTCGGCGCCGTGTTCCTCGACGGCGGCTATCAGGCCGCCGATACGCTGGTCGCCAAATTCTGGCGCGAGCGCATGCTCAAGCCGCTGCGGCCGCTACGCGATCCCAAGACCATGTTGCAGGAATGGGCGCAAGGGCGGGGCTTGCCGACGCCGGCCTATCGCGAACTGGCGCGCACCGGCCCGCATCACGATCCGGAATTCCGCGTTGCGGTGGTGCTGCCCGATCGGCCGCCGGCCGAGGGCCTCGGCTCCTCCAAGCGCGCGGCCGAACAAGCCGCCGCCGCCGCCATGCTCACGCGCGTCGGCGTTGCGGTGGACAAGCTCGATGATTGACGCGCCCGCGCCGCAAGGCGAAACCCGCTGCGGCTTCGTCGCTTTGATCGGCGCGCCCAATGCCGGCAAATCGACGCTGCTCAACGCGCTGGTCGGCTCCAAGGTCACCATCGTCTCGCACAAGGTGCAGACGACGCGCGCGCTGATCCGCGGCATCGCCATCGAAGGAGCGAGCCAGCTCATCTTCGTCGACACGCCCGGCATCTTTTCGCCCAAGCGCCGGCTCGACCGCGCCATGGTGACCACCGCCTGGAGCGGCGCGCACGACGCCGACCTGGTCGGCGTGCTGATCGATGCGCGCAAGGGGATCGACGAAGAAGCGGAAGCGCTGCTCGGCCGGCTCGCCGAGGTCACGCGACCGAAAATCCTCATCCTCAACAAGATCGATCTGGTGCCGCGCGATGCGCTGCTGGCGTTGACCAAGGCCGCCAACGACAAGGCCAAATTCGAAGCGACTTTCATGGTCTCGGCGCTCAAGCATGACGGCGTCGCCGATCTCAAGCGCTGGCTGGCCGAGCGCATGGCGCCCGGCCCCTGGCTCTATCCGCCCGATCAGATGTCGGATGCGCCGCTGCGCCAGCTGGCGGCGGAAATCACGCGCGAGAAGCTGTTCGAGCGGCTGCACCAGGAGCTACCCTATCACTCCACGGTCGAGACCGAGCAGTGGAAGGAGCTGCGCGGCGGCAAGATCCGCGTCGAGCAGACCATCTATGTGGAGCGCGAAAGCCAGCGCAAGATCGTGCTCGGCAAGGGCGGCCAGACCATCAAGGCGATCGGCGAGGCCTCGCGCCGCGAACTCGCCGACATCGTCGAGGGCAAGGTCGACCTGTTCCTGTTCGTGAAGGTGCGCGAGGGCTGGGGCGACGATCCCGAGCGTTACCGCGCGATGGGGCTGGAGTTTCCGAAGGATTGACTGCACCGTAGACTCGCCCTCATGGTTCGAGACGCGCGGGAAGACCCGCGCTCCTCACCATGAGGGCTTCTCAGTCCGCCTCATCCTGAGGAGCCCGCGAAGCGGGCGTCTCGAAGGATGAGGCGATCAGTTCGCATGCAATGGACCGATGAAGGCATCGTGATCGGCGTCAAGCGGCACGGGGAGGCGAGCGCCATCCTCGAGCTGATGACGCGTGAGCACGGCCGCCATCTCGGCCTGGTGCGCGGCGGCTTTGGCACGCGCATGAAGCCGATTTTGCAGACCGGCAACGGCGTCAGCGCCACCTGGCGGGCGCGGCTCGACGAGCATCTCGGCAACTACACAGTGGAGCCGCTGCGCCAGCGCGCCTCGGATTTCTTCGGCGCGTCGCACGCGATCTATGGCGTCACGCATCTGGCCGCGCTGATGCGGCTGTTGCCGGAACGCGACCCGCATGCCGGGCTTTACGAGGTGTTCGAGGAAATCCTCGACCGGCTGGAAGATCCGGTGCTGGCGGCGCCGCTGGTGGTGCGCTTCGAATTGCAGCTACTGGGCGAGCTCGGCTTCGGGCTCGATCTGGCGCAATGCGCGGCCACCGGCACCGACGCCGATCTCATTTACGTCTCGCCCAAATCGGGGCGGGCGGTCTCGCGCGCGGCCGGCGAGCCGTGGGCCGACAAGATGCTGCGGCTGCCAGGCTTCCTGCGCGAGCGCGACGCGCAGCCGGCCGGGCGCGATGTCGCCGACGGCTTTGCGCTCACCGGTTTTTTCCTCGAGC
Organism: Hyphomicrobiales bacterium; assembly: GCA_016201085.1. Classification (GTDB taxonomy): domain Bacteria; phylum Pseudomonadota; class Alphaproteobacteria; order Rhizobiales; family Xanthobacteraceae; genus Pseudolabrys. The sequence continues at coordinate 6,465 of JACQDO010000271.1, forward strand.
GCCATGTGCTGGCGCCGCGCGGACTGGCCTTGACCTCCGAGCGCGCGCATTTCATCGCGGCGCTGCTGCGCGGGCCGCGCAACGCCGTGGCGGTCTAACGGCTATAGCAGCGCCGCATCCGGCAGGTCGTCGGGGAACGGCCCGTATGTCTTGAAAAGTTTTTCAGCATGCCGGTCGCCGCCGACCGTTTCGATCAGCTCGTAATACAGCGTCTTGTAGCTGATGAAGACAACGCCGGCCTCACGCATGCGGGCGATCGCCGCGTCGGTATTGCGTGCCGAAGAAAAAATCAGTTCCTCGACCGCATAGACCTCAAAGCCAAGGCCGAGCAGGCCGAGGCACGATTGCAGCACGCAAACGTCGGTCTCGCAGCCGGCAACGATCGCCTGCCGCCGCTTCAGGTCGGCCAGGTGGGCCTTGATCGTTTTCTCCTTGCTGAGGTCGAAGAAATCTTTTTCGAAGGTGCGGGCGCGCTCGCTCAAGTGCCTGCCGATCTCGCGCGGCAACATTCCCTTGCCGTCGAGCGGCCGTTCCAGCGTCACCACGATCGGGATTTGGAAATAATTGAGCAGGCGTACCAGATTGCCAGTATTGCTCTTGATGCTGGCGCGAAGGCGCTTGTCCAATTGCGCCAGGAAAAAGCCCTGCACGTCGATGATGACGCCGCAGCAGCGATTGGGGACAATGCGCTTGATCGCTTTCATGTCGAAGCCCCCTAACCGCGGACAGGCATATTAAATACGGCACCGTTATGGCGCCAGAGGCGCGCCGAACGCGCCGCAAAGCATTGCATAGGTCACGCGAAATGTTGCAACATCGGTGCGATTGAAACCCACGGCGCGTCGAATACATTAACCGTCCCGAATGGCATCGCGCTTGCCAGGACCCGTCAGTACAGCGAGCCCGATGCCCAAGCAGCACAGCTACATCCTTGGTATCAACGCCTACGACCATGACGTCAGCGCCTGCCTGCTGCGCGACGGCGAGATCGCCTATGCGATCGAGAAGGAGCGTATCACGCGGCATAAACATGCCGGCGGCTTCTTCCAGGAGGTGG
>JACQDO010000272.1 GCA_016201085.1 Hyphomicrobiales bacterium
CCTTGCGGGAGAGGGTGCACAGCGAATGCCAATTGGCATTCGCGTTCTTTTGCTCAAGAACGGCCAGCGTGAAGCGCTGGCCTATGCGCAGCGAGGGCGGGTGAGGGGTCCTACCTGCCGGCAAGCGCCGACCCCTCACCCGGCTTGCGCTCGCTATCGCTCCGCGCTCGCCACCCTCTCCCACAAGGGGAGAGGGTAAGACAGATTGCCGCGCGGCTTTCCAGGAGACGCCGCTCATGGCTCGTCCTCTTTGGCGCCGCCGGTGAGCGACCATTCCTGCACGCGCGCGAGATGGTCATAGGTGCCGTAGTGGTTCTTCCACATCGGGTGCAGCAGCGAGAAATAGGGCTTATTCGGGTCGGCGAACTGAACGAGCAGCTTGGCCAGCTCGGCGAGCGCGTGATCGGCGTGCTCATCGGGCGTGCCCTGCTTGAACGCGATGGGCTTTTCTTCGCCGGCCTCGGCGCCGCCGCGCAGACGCACATACAGCAGCTCCTCGACCGAAGCGCCGGCCGGAATGTCGGCGAACCCGCCTTTGCGCAAGATGGCGGCCTCGAGCGTGAGCTGCGGCGACAGGCCGGTGCGCACCTGCGGTTCGGTGGGCGGCGCGCCGGTCTTATAGTCGAGGATGGCGTAGCGTCCGTCCGCCAGACATTCGATGCGGTCGGCGCGCACCGACAGCGTGAAGGTGTCGGCACCGAACGGAAGAGAAATGCTGCCGCCGATTTCCACGGCGAGTTTCTTGAGCTTGGCGCGGCGGCCGGCGTCGAAGCCGGCGAACCATTGCGCGATGCGCTCGAAACGCGGCCACCAGAACGCGCTCGCTTCGGGGTAGGCGGCAAGCGGCTTGAACAGCACGCGGCCGATGTCGGTCAGTGCGCGCGCCGGATCAGCGGGCAGGGCGTCCGAATAGGCCTTGCCGAAGGCCGCAATGGCATCATGGATGAAAGTGCCGCGGTCGGCGGCGCCGGGCGGCGTGTCGATGGCGTCGAGCGGCGTCAGCTTGAGCACGTGCTTGGCGTAGATCGTGTAGGGATCGCGCAGCAAATCTTCGATTTCGGTGACGCTGAGCCGGCGCGGCCGTGCCGCAAACGGCGGCTTCGGCGCCGGGCGCGTGGCCGGTGTTGCCTCGCCGGGTTCGTCGATGCGGCGCGCCAGCGCGGTGTAACGCGCGCCGCGCTCGATCGCCGCGTCCCAGCGCGCTTGGCCGGCGACCGCGGCGAGCCGCTGCACGAAACGCGAGGCCACCGTCGGGCTGCCGGCGAGCTTGGCGGCGCGGGCGAGGATCACCTCGGGTGCGCCGAGCGCTTGCGCGAAATCGTGCGCGGAGAGGCCGATGCGCCGCTCCGGCAGATCGAGGCCGAGCGTGTGGCGCATCGGCCGGCTGAGCCAGGGATCGCCGCGCGTCTCTGGCGGCCAGACGCCTTCGACCAGCCCGCCCAGCACCAGCCGGTCGACCGACTGTAGCCGCGATTCGATGGTGCCGAAGATACGCACGCGCGCGCCGGTCGGCGGGCTGTAGAATTTCTTGTCCGCGATGGCGGCGTGAAATAATTCGGCATATTCGGTGGGCGGCACGTCGAGCGCGCCGGACGCCTGAATGTCGTCGAAGCGTTGGCGCAGTTCCGGCGTCATGGCGCCGAGCGCCTCGATGACCTCGGCGTGGCGGGCGGCGAGCGTGGCGATGGGCAGCGCGCCGCGCGGCAGGCTCTCCAAGGGCCGCAGCGCGGCCGCAAGCTGCGCGAGCAGGGTGGCCGCGGCAGCGAGCTCGGCGTCGCTCAGCGCCAGGCGCGGATCGGAACGATGCAGCGACGTCTCTTTTCCGGCGCGATGGTTCGCGATCTCGTCGCGCAAGGCGGTGAGCGCTTGTTGCAGGCCGGCGCTGCCGTGCTTCGGCCGCGGACCGCGCAAAATCGCGCGTTCCAGAGCGGCGACGCCGGCCGGGTCGAATGTCGCCAACGGATGCTTGAGCAGCGCCAGCAGAGGAACGGGCGCGACGCCGGCGAGCGCCGTCTCGGCGGCAAGCCGGGCGAAGATGCCTTCCGGCCTGTCGGCGAGCGAGACGCCACGCGAATCGTCGACCGCCACGTTCCAGCGCGCCAGCGCCGCCATCACGCGGCGGCCGAGCGCCACATCAGGCGTCACCAGCGCCGCGGTCTTGCCGGCGTCTTCCAGCGTTTCGCGCAGCGCGACGGCGATGGCGAGCGCTTCTTCCTCGGCATTGCCGGCCTCGATCGCCGCGATGGTTTGCATCGCCGCGTCGGCGTGCCGGTTGAACGCGCTATTGGCCAGCCGATCCTTCCACAGTTCGCTGCTGGCGGCCGGCCGCAGCGCTTCCGACAGCAGGCGTTCGCGGCCATGCGGCGCGGCGGGCGCCAGCATTGTCACATCGGCACGCGCGATCTTGAGGCGCTTGAGCAAAGCGGCCAAAGCGAATTGCGGATGGCCGTGGCTGTGCTCGGGTTGCTCGGAAATCGTCGACCAGGTGGCGTCGTCGAGATCGGTATCGAGCCCGGGCAGCACCACCGCGCCTTGCGGCAGCGTCGCGATGGCGGCGAGCAGGCTCGCGGTCGCCGGGATCGAGCCGGTGGAGCCGGCGGCGATCACGGGACCCGGGGTTTTGCCGAGCCGCGCCACCTGGGCCGCGATCAGCCGGTCGCGGCGCTCGGCCGGCTCGATGCGGCCTTGTTCGGCCAGATAATTGGGCCATTGCCCGCGCATGAATTTCAGGAAATCGAGCGTCAGTTCCCAGTATTTGTCGAACTCGTCCGGCACCAGATCGTCGAGCCGGTCCCAGCTCACCTGACGCGTGGTCATGTCGTCCATCAGCCGCGCCAGATCCCGCGCCAGCGACAAGGCGGTGGCCGGATTGTTGGCGACCAGCGGCGCTTCGCCGCCTGTGCGCGGCGCGATGGATTGCGCCCAGCGCAGGATCAAGGCCGCCAGCGGCAAGTTGCGCGCCAGCCCGCTCAGCGCTTCCTTCAGCGTCAGCGCGGCTTCCGCCAGTTCGCCGTTGGCCGCTTCGGCGAAGGCGATCTCGTCTTCATCCAGATCGCCGAGCGCGACGATGCGCGGCAGGATGGCGGCCTCGCTGTCGAGCCGGTCGAGGAACACCTCGCGCGCCAGGCGGCAGGCGCGCCGCGACGGCAGATAGAGCGTGGCGCGCGCCAGCTCCAGCGGCTCGCGCGCGGCCGGAAAGCCGGGCACCAGGCGGCCTTCGCGCAACGCGTCGATCAGCACCGGCAGGAAGGGCGCCGAGGCGGTGATGTTGAAGACGCGGGGACTCATGTGTGCAGCATACACTGTGTCGTCCCCGCGAAAGCGGGGACCCATACGCCGTGTGCTCTCGATAGGCTGCGGCGTATGGGTCCCGGCCCTCGCTGACGCTCGGCCGGGACGACAGCAACCTACCGCGCGCTCGCCTCGATGGCGGCTTCGGCCTGGTGAATCGCCTCGGGGGTGCCGACATGCATCCACAGGCCTTCCATGCGCAGGCCGTGCAGCCTGCCGGCCGCGGCGGCGCGGTCGAACAGCAGCGTGAGCGAGAAGGCGCCCGGCGGGCTGCTGGCGAGAAACGCCGGCGCGAAAATCGCGGCGCCGGCATAGACAAACGGCGCCACCTCGCGCTCGCCGCGCCGGCGCAGCCGGCCATCGGCGGCAAAAGAAAAATCGCCGCGCCCGCTATAGCCGACGCTGCCGGCGGTCGGCGCCAGCAGCAGCAGCGCGTCCATGCTGGCCGCATCGAAGGCCTCCGCCAGCCGCGCCAGATTGGGCTTGACGCCATCGATCCAGATGGTGTCGGCGTTGAGATGGAAGAACGGCGCCGCGCCCAGTTCGGGCAGCGCCTTGACCACGGCGCCGCCGGTATCGAGCAGCAGGCCGCGCTCGTCCGAAATCACGATGCGCGGTTCGCGGCGGCTCTCGAGATGGTCGATCATCAGCTCGGCGAAGGCATGCACATTGACCACCGCGCGCTCGACGCCGGCCTCGGCCAGCCGGTCGAGCACATGATCGAGCAGCGCTCGGCCTGCCACCGGCACCAGCGGCTTCGGCATGCGGTCGGTGTAGGGGCTCATGCGCTTGCCCAAGCCTGCGGCCAGCACCATCGCGGTTTTCGGTGTCGGTATTGCCATTTAGAGGGCCTTCAGCGGCGGCACGTTGACGCGGTACCAGGCATTGAGCTCTTTGAGCGAGGGGTGCGCCAGCGCGCGTTGCAGATAGGCCCATACCCGCGGCAGATGACGCAAATATTGCGGCTTGCCGTCGCGCCGCTCCAGCCGCGCGAAGATGCCGAGAATCTTGGAGGCGCGCTGCGCGGCCAGCGTCGAATAAAGCCGCACGAAGCCGGGCGCGTCGAAACCGGGCTCGGCCTTGAGCCGGGCGCGCGTGTAGCGCGACAGCAGCGCGATCTCCGTCATCTCCGGTACGTCGACACGTGCGTCTTGTAGGAGAGATGCGAGGTCATAGGCGCCCGCACCCATCACCGCGTCCTGGAAATCCAACAGGCCGATGCGCGCCACGCCCTCGCGCTGCGGCAGCCACAGCAGATTGGGCGAATGGAAATCGCGCAACACCCAGGTGGCCGGCGCATTCACCACCGGCTGCAAGGCTTCGCGCCAGTTCGCCAGATAGCGCTCGCGCTTGCTGCCGGAAATCGCCACGCCCAGCTTCGGCAGGTACCAGTCGAGCAGCAATTCGACCTCGATCAGCAGCGCATCCATGTCGTAGTGCGGCAGCCGGTAATCGACGCCGGGCTCCACAGCGAGCAGATCGGGCAGCGGCTTGCGATGCAGCGCGGCCAAGAGATCGACCGCCACCTCGTAATGCGCCTCGATCGGCGCCGGCGGATCGCCGGCCACCACCAGCTCGTTGCCGAGATCCTCGATCAGCAGCAGCCCGGCGTCGCGGTCGGCCGCAAAGATCGCCGGCGCCGAGAAGCCGCGCTCGCGCAAGGCAAGCGCCATGGCGATGAACGGCGTCACGTCCTCGGCCAGATGCGCGATCGCGCTATAGGGCTTGCCGTCGTGCACCGGCGGTCCGTCCGGGCGGCGCGGCGAATTCATCAGCAAAGTGCTGGCGCCTTGCAGCGTCAGCCGCTCGTAGCTGCGCGTGGAGGCGTCGCCCTGGATGCGCCGGCGCTCGGCCGCGCCGAAGCCGGAACGCTCGATGAAACGGCGGATGAGGGCGATGCGCTCGGCGCGGCTTGCGAAGCTGCCATAGCCGGTAACGCGCGCATTGCGGAAGGTCTCGCTCTGCTGCGGCGACAGCGTGAGCGCGACATCGAGCCGGTTGGGCGGCAGGTGGCCTCCGGCGCGGTCCGGCCATTCCAGCAGCGTCACGGCGCTGTCCGGCAGGTCGTCGAAGCCGAGTTCGCCGAGCTCACCCGGTCCGCTCAGCCGATAGAGGTCGGCATGCACCAGCGTGAAGCGCGGCAGCTCGTAGGCCTGCATCAAGGTGAATGTCGGGCTCGGCACCTCGATGCTCTCATTGGCGGCGAGATGGCGGATGAGGGCGCGGGCGAAGGTGGTCTTGCCGGCGCCCAGGTCGCCCGACAGCGTGATCAGATCGCCGGGCTCGATGGCTGCCGCGATGTCGGCCATCAGCCGGCGCGTGGCCTGCTCGTCGGCGAGCTGCACCGTGAAGCTGAAGCCGCCGGGAGTGGCTGGAAACATCGAATCATCCGCTTAATGTCGCGGACACCTTATAAACGGCGCGCCCGCCGTTCGGCAGCCCCTATCGTAGCAGCATCGCCTTGATCCAAATCATTTGTTGAAATTCCGGGAAACGGCATCTTTTCATGTCGTCGGTAATTTGCATAGAGTCGTTGCCGGTTGGTATTTTTGCACGCGTAACCTTCGGAGAAGCGCAAATGCAGGATGTGCGACGATTGCTGGCGGCGGCAGGCATTGTGCTCCTGGCGACGATGGGCGGCGCGGCGGCGCAGACCAGCGCGCCGGCGAATGTGGAGCTACAGTCGTTCGCACAGGCCGACAAGCCGTCGACCGCGACACGGGTCAAGACCTGGACGCGCGCCAAGCTCGAGGCGGCGAAGAAACGCTGGGCCGCCGACAACGCGAAATTCACCGATTGCCAGAAGCAGCTCCTGGAGCAGCGCAAGACGAAACGGCTCTCGCTGCACAAGCAAGGGCATTTCCTGCAAGATTGCATGCTGCGCAAGCCGTAGCGTCGACCGAAGCTCCGCTCATTCCCGCGCAAGCGGGGACGAGCGGTTGAATCCGCACAAACGGAAAACGCTCTACGCCGCGCTTTGCTTCTGCGCCTGCGCCACCGGGAATACGCAGGTCACGGTGGTGCCGCGTCCGGGCGCGGAATCGATCGCCACGCTGCCGCCGTGCAGTTCGACGAAGGAGCGCACCAGCGACAGGCCCAGCCCGGTGCCGCGGTGCTGCGAGCCCATCGAGTCGGTCTCGAACCAGTCGAACACCTTGTCCTTGGCGTCGGGCGGAATGCCGGGTCCGCGATCGGTGACCGTGAATACCACCGCCTCGGCCTGCCGCTCGGCCGAAAGCGTCACGGTCTCGCCGATTGGCGAGAAGCCGACCGCGTTGGACAGCAAGTTGAACAGAATTTGCCGCAGGCGCCGTTCGTCGGCGGTGAAGCTGCCGATGCCGGCGGCGGCGTGGATGTCGAGCTTGAGATCGTTCTTCACCAGCCGGTCGAGCACGCCTTCGGCCGCCGCATCCATGCTGGCGCGGATGTCGACCTCGGACAGGTTCAGCGACATGGCGCCGGCATCGATGGTGGCAAGGTCCAGAATATTGTTGATGATCGCCAGCAGCGCGTTGGTGGAAACCGTGATGTAGCCGAGATATTCGCGCTGCTTGTCGGTGAGCGGGCCGAACGCGGCATCGCCGAGCAGATTCGCGAAGCCGATGATGTTGGTGAGCGGCGAGCGTAGTTCGTAGGACACGTGGTGCACGAACTCGATCTTGATGCCGTCGGCCGCCTCCAGCGCCTCGTTGCGCTCGCGCAGCGCGCGCTCGACGTTCACGCTGTCGCTGATGTCCTGGAAGGTGACCAGCGTGGCGCCGTCCGGCAGCGGCATCGTGGTCATGTCGAGCGTCATGCCGTCGCGCCGCTCGATGCGCGCGACGATCGGCACGCGTTCGTCGATGGCGGTCACCGCCGTACGTAGGTTTCGCCACACCGTGTTGTCGTCGTGCTGCGCCTGCGTCCAGGCGGTCACCTCGCCGACATGCGGATGCGCATTGAGCGCTTCCGGCGTCAGCTTCCACATGCGCTGGAACGCCGGATTGTGCAGCCGCACGCGGCCGTCGCTGCCGAACACCGCTACCGCTTCGACCAGGTGGTCGAGCGTTTCGCTCTGCACCTTGATCAGCGCATCGTAGCGGCGATGCATGTCGAGCCGCTCGGTGACGTCGTCATAGAGATAGGTGACGCCGCCTTCCGGATTGGGCGTGGTGACCACGCGCAGCGTGCGGCCGTCCGGCAGATGCCACATGTGCTCCTTCGGCTCGACCGCGCGATAGGCTTCGTAGAGCTGCTGTTTCCACAGCCGAAAATCCTGCTCCTCCGGCAGCTTGCGGGCGGTGCGCAGCGTATCGAGCAGGCTCGCATCGGTCGGCGTCTGGTCGAGCAGACCGGCATTGAGATCGAACAGCGAACGGAACGCGGTATTGTAGAAAATGAGCTTGCGATCGATATTGAAGATGGCGACGCCGGTGGCGAGCTGGTCAAGCACGCGGCGATGCGCCTCGATCATGCGCGCGAGCTCGGCGCGCATCATCTCCACCTCGGTACGATCGATCGCCATGCCGGCGCTGCCTGATCCGCTCGGCGCGTCGACCACGTCGAAGATGCGGCGCTCGCCGGCGGCGATGGCCGGCAGCCGGCCGGCAAAGGCTTCGCCCGTGGCATGGACGCGGGCAAGCTCGTCGCGCGCCGTGCGGTCGAACAATTCGAGTTCGCAGGCGACCGCGTCGGCCTGGTCGCTGGCCTCCACCGCGCGGGCATAGGCCGAATTCACGAAGATCAGCCGGCCGCGCTGGTCGCGCGCCCACACCGGGGCGGGGAGCGAGTCGAGCAGAGCCTTCATGGTCTCGACGTCGCTCATCAGTCTGTCGTGCCGGGCGGCCAGATC
>JACQDO010000276.1 GCA_016201085.1 Hyphomicrobiales bacterium
GGTCGACACGTATCCCGCCAGGCCAAGCTGATACACCACCTTCATCAGGTGGTTTTTCGAGATGCCATAGGCCTTGGCGATCTCCGCGATGGTGGTGAGCTTGTCGCCCCCAAGCGCGAGAAACATGAGTACGCGCAATGAGTAATCCGTGTAGACCGTCAGCCGCACTTCAGTCTCTCCATCGCTGCATGGCTGGCCTTAGGCCAGAACATGTATCTAGCATATTGCTTTTACCGGCGCAATCATGTAACTGGAATACATGTTATGGGGACGCGGGAAAAATGGACGACGACGACATCCTGGCGGCGCTGAAGACGGTGATCGATCCCGAGCTCGGCATCAATATCGTCGATCTGGGGCTGATTTATCAGGTCGTGCACAATGCGAATGGCATCGACATCGCAATGACGATGACCACGCCCGCCTGTCCACTCGGTGAGATGATGAGCGAGGACGTCAAGCGCGTGCTGCGCGAGCGCTACCCCGACCTGCCGGACGTGCGTGTCGAGATCGTGTGGGATCCGCCGTGGTCGCCCGAGCTGATGAGCGAGGAATCGCGACGGCTGCTCGGCATGTAGTTGCCGTCCACGAGCGGAATTACTTTTGTTGAATGGAGATAACTCATGAGCAGCGTACAGCCAGGCACCATTATCGACGTCCGTGCGATCGTGCCGCGTGAGCGGCATCCCCTGATCTTCAATACGTTCCACGGCCTGGCGCCGGGGCAGGATTTCGTGCTGGTCAACGACCACGATCCGAAACCGCTCTATTACCATTTCAAGGCCGAGTACGACGGCACCTTCACCTGGGATTATCTCGACCAGGGCCCCGAGGTCTGGCGTGTCCGCATCAGCCGCACCGCTTGAACCGGGCGCCCCGGTCCGCGCGCCCAAGCCGTCCGAAAAATGGCGGCGGCTGCGCTTGCTACCGCTCGCCGCCGGGGCGGGCGCTTTCCTCGTTGGAATGTGGGTTGGGCTTGCCAGGCTTGGGCTGACGCTGCCGGGCAGCGGCGAATTGGCCGAATTCCACGGCGCCTTGATGATTGGCGGCTTTCTCGGCACCGTGATCAGCCTCGAACGCGCGGTCGCCATCGGCCGCTGGTGGGCCTATAGCGCGCCCGTGCTGTCCGGCATCGGAGCGTTCGTGCTCATCGCCGGCGTGCCGATGTTGGCCGGGGAACTGTTTCTGCTGGCCGGGCTCCTGCTTACATTATTTTCAGGCTTCATCGTCGTACGCCAACCCGCGCTGTTCACGGTCGTCCTGACGGTCGCGGCGGCGTGCTGGGTGGGTGGAACGATTGTCTGGCTCAAAGGCGCTCCGGCGGCCGAGTCCGCCGGATGGTGGCTGACATTCCTGGTCCTGACTATTGCCGCCGAACGCCTGGAACTCAGCCGTTTGCTGTCGCCGCCGCGTTCAAGCCAGTTGACGTTCATCCTCGCGGTTGCGCTGATCCTGGTCGGGATGGCGCGCGGAGAATTGGCGCTGACGGCGGCGCCGTTCAGCGGCATCGGTCTGCTCGCGCTGACCGCCTGGTTGCTCAGGCACGATATCGCGATGCGCACGATCCGCATGACCGGGCTGCCGCGTTTTTCGGCGGCTTGCATCCTGGCGGGATATTTCTGGCTGGCGCTGGCGGGACTTCTGCTCTTGGCTATGCCGCCCGGTGCCGCCACTTTTTCGTATGATGCCGTCGTGCATGCCATCGCGATCGGCTTCGTCTTGTCGATGATCTTCGGCCACGCGCCGATCATTCTGCCTGCGGTGACGGGGGTACGGGTCCGTTATAGCGAAGCCGCATACCTGCCGTATGGCATCCTGCATCTTTCGGTGCTGCTGCGCGTCGCGGGCGATCTGTTCGAAGGCGTCGATCTGCGCGCGGCCAGCGGTCCGCTGACGATCGTGGCGTTCGCGGCTTACGCGGCAGTCCTCATCGTCGCGTCAAGAAAGAAATGAATTCGGCCGGTCGTTTGCGCCGCGCCGAAAACATCCCAGCGCACGACAAGACAATACTGCGATCGCGATCCATACGACGCTGCGAATGATCATGGCGCCGACGGTTCTTTGCTCGAACGCTCCGCCCAGCACAACATGGACCGCAAAGGCGATGAACACGGCCGCTGTCGCGACGGCGATGGCGACTGACAGTAGCGCCGCCCACCGTTTGCGGAAGAACAAGCCGAAACCCGCGATGACATATGCAAAACCCGCTATAAAATTGAACCAGAGGACGAAGGGAACGATATTGCCGGCGGCGGCTCTTTCCTCGGCGCCGCCAAACAGTGTCTTGCCACCGACAAATACAGTGACGATACCGAATATGACCGCGATAAACGCCGCGCCAATGACCCAGCGTGGGCGGAGGGGCTTCGTTGCAACCATGAGCAACCTCTTTCTTGCTGCGGAAAGTGCTGTTAATTTTGCGCTTGCGCAAGCGGCCAGTCATAACGGGGCGAACGGCGTGCGCCAGCTATCGTGCCTAACGCTGTGCGGAACTTTCGACAAAACTGTTGAGAGATCGAAGCCATGACATCGAGCCCCACCGCCAGCGACCTTGATGTCGTCCGTCGCATCAATGTCTTCCGCGCCGTCAAGCCGCTCGATTTCGAGCGATTGATCGCGCCGGCGGTGACGCTGACTTACAAATCGCAGGACACCGTTTTTCGGCAAGGCGATCCTGCCACGTCGTTCTTCATCGTGGTCGAGGGTTGGATCAAGCTCTACCACATCACCGCGGCGGGCAAGGAAGCCGTGATCTACGTGTTCACCAAGGGCGACAGTATCGCCCAGGCCGTCGCTTTTACCGGCCAGGCTTACCCGGCCGCCGCCGAGGCGGTCAGCGATGCCCGCGTCGTCCGCATTCCCGCGGCGCACGTCATCAAATGCATCCGCGATACACCCGATGTCGCGATCGCCATGATCGCCTCGACGTCGTTTCACCTGCACCATCTGCTGGAGCAGGTGGCGCAGCTCAAGGTGCAGTCGGCCGTGCAGCGCGTCGCGCAGTTTCTTGTCTCGTTGTGTCCCACCGGCAAGGGCCCGTTCGCGATCGCTTTGCCTTATGACAAGGTGCTGATCGCCGGCCGGCTCGGCATCAAACCTGAATCGCTGTCGCGGGTTTTCGCCACGCTGCGAACCGCCGGCGTCGAGGTTCATGCCTTGCAGGTGATTGTGCATGACGTCGGCGCCTTGCATCGTGTCGCAGCCGGCAACCGCCGCTCCCAGCGTCAGTCGGCCGCCTCGGCGTGATCGCTTGGCGAAACTCTTTATCAATGCAGAAGAGATTTTATTTTCGGCAGGACCGTGGCTTGCCATTGCGAGGCGCCGGAACTTTGCAACACCAGCCGATCGTCGGCGATCACCAGCCAAAGCGGCACGCCCGCGTGCCGACCGATGGATTGACGATAGCTGCGCAGGTCCGCAGGCCAGTTTTCGTCCTTCAGCACATCGAGAAGCGAGGGCGATTTCACCTCGCGATAGGCCAACCGGTTGAATTCGGCGGAGTTTCGGAAGGCGCTGCCCTGGTTGCGCTGCCATAGATCGCAAGGCGCGCAATTGTCGGCGCCGACATAGACCAGCGTCACCTGGCTTTGCGACTTTACCGCCGGCGCACGGGTTATCTTCATGATTCCCACCGTGACGACGACGATAAATAGAACGCCGATCGCGATGGCGCCTGCTCGCCAGATCGATAGTTTCTTCGACATCTGATACGGCCACTGCCCCTGGGCGGCCCACGACCGGGCCGGCCAAATATTAGTGGGTGCCGCCAAAGACTTCTTAACTGTAGTTAAGTCATGGCCGGCCCGCATCAATTACAATTTCGCAAATTCCGGAATGGGGGCGTTTATGTCGACAACAGAACCGGCTCAGGCTGGATCGGCCGAAGCATCCGAACGGATGCCGATGATGCAGCGGATTCTGGATAATCCGTTTCTGCTGTTGTTTCTCGGCGTGACGATTCCGACGGTTCTCTACATCCTTTGGGGTGTGATGGAGATCGCGTCCATTCCGCTCGCCAAGTAATTCGACGACACACGTTTCGAAGAAATGCGACGCGCATCGCCGCGACGGCAAACGCCAAGCTGGGGACCCATATGGCCATCACACCGCCTAAACAAAGAATCTGGTGGAACGAGCCGATTGAAAAAGTCGAGTTGGTCTGGACGGTTGTCGCTTTCCTCTGGGGCCTGTTCATGTTCGGCTTCATGATTGCCTGGCACTTCATCGGCCAGCAGAATCTGAACAAAGAGGCCTATCGCATTTCGCCTTCGAACTACGAGGCGAAAGTCGAGGCCTTTGCCAAGAAGTTCACGGTGCGCGAGGAGCAGGGCGTTCCGGTCGTCAAAGCGCCGGCCGGCACCGATATCTATATCCTCGGCCGGCTATGGCAGTGGTGGCCGATCCTCGAGCTGGAGAAGGGCACCAGCTACCGCATCCACCTGTCCTCGCTCGACTGGCAGCACGGTTTCTCGCTCCAGCCGACCAACATCAATATCCAGGTGCATCCCGGCTATGA
>JACQDO010000277.1 GCA_016201085.1 Hyphomicrobiales bacterium
AAATATGCTGTCAGGTCCAAGGCTGTTTCCTCTCTAGCCTGCGCATGATCTTTTCCGAAAACCGGTTCCCACCCCGGATCAAGTCCGGGGCAGGCTTTTTCGGCATCATGCGTTACGCCGCCTCGCCACGCAATTCCGGCACCGCGTCACGCAGCACATTATAGACGGACACACGCTCGTCGCGCGCCAAACCTTGCTCAAGCGTCGCCACCCAGGCCCGGATCGCCTCGAGCGAAGGCCGCACCGGCTTGGCGGCGACGATGCCCGGAATTCCGGTTTCCGTCATTTCCTCTTCGCGCGCAAACAAAATTTCGTGCAGCCGCTCGCCCGGCCGGATGCCGGTGAACGTGATCTTGATGTCGCGGTCCGGTTCAAGCCCGCTGAGCCGGATGATGCGCTCGGCCAGATCGACGATCTTCACCGGCTGACCCATATTGAGCACATAGACCGATACATCGCTGCGCGGCGGAGCCAGCGCATGGCTGGCGGCAGTGACGACCAGATCGCAGGCCTCGCGAATGGTCATGAAGTAGCGCACCATGTCCGGATGGGTCACGGTGACCGGACCGCCGGCCTCGATCTGCGCCTTGAATTTCGGCACCACCGAGCCATTGGACGCCAGCACGTTGCCGAACCGCACCGAGATCAGCCGCATGGCGCGCTTGTCCTGCCCGTCGCGCCGGGCGAATTCGTGATCGAGCGCCTCGCAATACATTTCCGCGAATCGCTTGGTGGCGCCCAGCACGGAGACCGGTTCGATCGCCTTGTCGGTCGAGATCATCACCATGGCGGTGGCGCCAGCCGCCGCCGCCGCATCGGCGACATTGATCGAGCCGAATACGTTGGTTTTGATGCCCTCGTCCCAATCGCGTTCCAGCACCGGCACGTGTTTGAGCGCGGCGGCGTGGAATACGATGTCGGGTTTGAATTGCGCGATCAGCCGGGCGATGCGCGTCCGGTCGCGAATATCGGCAATCCGGCCGGCGATCTGCGTCTCGCTTTGTTTGGCGGCGAGCGCTTCCAGCACGGCGTACAGCGCGGGTTCGGAATTCTCGATCACCAGCAGCCGGGCGGCGCCGAACGTGACGATACGGTCGCAGATTTCCGCACCGATCGACCCGCCTCCGCCGGTGACGACGATCGACTTGCCCGCAACGAATGCTTCTAGCCGGTTGTAATCGATCTTGACGCTGGGACGCAGCAGCAGGTCTTCGACGGCGACCGGTGTGAGCTGCACCGCCGGCCCGCCGGCCTCGAGCGAGGGAAGCTGACTGAGGTTTATGCCAAGCCTGCGCGCACGCACCAAGATGGTTTCCGGCCGCGCTTCCGCCGACAATGCCGAGGGTGTCAGCACCAGCCTGGTCACGCGCGTGTCGCGGCTGGCGAGATCGGCGATAACCCTTTCGAGATCGTCGACATCGCCCAGAACGGGAATTCCGCGGATCGACTGCCCCCGATCGGCCGGCGACGGCGAGAGAACGCCGACCGGCCAGACATGCTTTACCGCGCCGCTCTCGATCGACCGCAACAGAACTTCGGCATCGGCGGCACGACCCAACAACAGTGTCGGTGCCGCGTCGGCGATTTTGACGCGCTGGATCGTTCGCGCGTAATGGAAATAACGATAGACGACGCGCGAGCCGCCCAGAAAAAACATCTGCAGCAACCAGTACAGCACGATGGTGATCTTGCCGAAAAAGAACGTCCCATAGACATTGGGTGCCAGCAGCACATAATCGAGGGCGAGCAGCGAAACCGCCAAAACCGTGGAAGCGCGAAAGATATTGTAAATATCGGGGACCGACGTGAACCGCCACTTGTTACGATGCAGACCGAAGGCGAAGTAGATCGCGACGGCATAGATCAGAAAGGTTGGAATAAATATTTCAAGACCGCTCAGCTTCTCGCGCAGGCGGGCATCCTCGAACCGCATGACGAAGGTGACGATAATCGCCGCGGCGGTCGCCAGCAGATCGTGCAAAACGATCAAAATCTGGCGCGATGTCAGTTTCGGTAACATCATCATTGCACGGTCTTCCAAGCCGAAGGCTGCTGGCTTATACCGAAAAAATAGCTAAATGCGATGGATTTTTACCTGCTCAAATGCCCGCTACGGGCGAATACCACAAACATAATACTGGCCGCCCAGCGGCAACCAGCCGAGCGAACGCTCGAGCGGGCGCAGAAAGGCCAACGCCTTGGGAAAAAACAGACAGTACTCGGCCGCGACACGGTCGAAGCCGGCGCGCTTGAAGCGCGCCACGGTTTCCTTCGGTTTGAGCAGGATCGCATCCCGATCGACCGGGCATCTGGCGACGAGATGACGGGTCAACGGATTATAGGGATTATGCTCAAACACAAAGAGATGCCCGCCCGGCTTCAGTCGCTCAAAGCAATAACGCAGCGCGGCGTCGCGATCCGACGGTACAATATGATGAAAGACGCTGACGGCGGTGACAACGTCGAACTGAGGCTTCGGCGCAATAGCGCTTGATTCCATAAATTCACAGTCCGGCGCGCTCGCGCGCGCAAGCGCCAGGGACTCTTGCGAGGGATCGCACCCCACGATCCTGCATTGCCGAAAGGCTTCGCGCAGCGGAGGAATACCAAGCCCAACGCCGCAACCGAAGTCGAGGATATTTGCAACGTTGGGGCCGCATAATCTTTTGACGATGTTGGATCGATAGCGCCCAAAATAACCATAGTCGGAGTCGAAAAAACTCGTGTTCTGGCTGGCGGCATCCGCAAACGTATTCGCGAACTCGTCGAATTCCGCCTTCGTCACGAAGACAACTCCTTTTCAACGATATAGCGCGGGCGCGATTTTGTTTCGAAATAGGTCTTGCCGACATACTCCCCGATAATACCCAATGCCAGAATTTGGAAACTGGCGACGATCAAGAATACGGTCATAACCGACGCCCAGCCTTCAATTGTATTTCCCATGATCCAGGATGACACAACCCAGACAACGGCGATAATCGACAGCGCGAACAAGATCAGCCCCATTGTCGTTACGATCCGCAGCGGCCGGATCGAAAATGAGGTAATTCCATCCGACGCGAAAGCGAGCATTTTGGCGAGCGTATCCTGTCGTGCAGCGCCAAAGCCATTGATCCGTATATCGTTGTTGAGGCGCCAGCCATCCATGCGGTGGGCGAGTATCTCCGGCACGACCCTGACATGCAATTCGACTCGCTCATGTGTCTGAGTGGTGTCGATTATGGCCCAGATAAAACACTCGGCGTGGTCTACAACCTCCACTCCACGGCTTTACGCCATAAAATCACGCT
>JACQDO010000300.1 GCA_016201085.1 Hyphomicrobiales bacterium
CCCAGTATTTCGGCAGGTCCTTCCAGACTGCCCACAAGACCTCCAGGCTGATATGCGCGGCATGGCCGCGCAAGGCGAGGCGTTCCTCCATGGTGAGCAGGATTTCGCTGATGCCGAACAGCCCGATGACGGCGACCAGGAAGTTGATGCCGCGCAGCAGCTCGCCCTGGCCGAAGGTCATGCGCAACTGGCCGGACACCGTGTCCATGCCGACGCCGGCGAGCAGCAGGCCGAGCGCCATCGAGATGATGGTCTTGTGCTTGGCCTCGCGGCCGAGGCCGACGAAGGAGCAGAAGGTGAGCAGATAGACGGCGAAGAATTCCGGCGGGCCGAATCTCAGAGCAAAGGAGGCGATGCCGGGCGCCAGGAACGTGATCAGCATCACCGCGAACAGCGAGCCGATGAACGAGGAGGTGAAGGCCGCGGTGAGCGCCTCCGCCGCCTTGCCCTGCTGCGCCATCGGAGAGCCGTCAAAGGTGGTCGCCACCGACCAGGCTTCGCCGGGGATGTTGAACAGGATCGAGGTGATGGCGCCGCCAAACAGCGCGCCCCAATAGATGCAGGACAGCATCACGATGGCGGACGTCGGGTCCATGGTGAAGGTGAGCGGCAGCAGAATGGCGACGCCGTTCGGCCCGCCCAGCCCTGGCAGCACGCCGACGAAGATGCCGAGCACCAGCCCGACCATCATCAGCGCGATGGTCTTCCAGGTCAGCAGGACGCCGAAGCCTTGTATGAGAAGTCCGAGAGCTTCCATGCGTGCCTCAGTATCCGAAGAAGGCTTCGAGCGGGCCCTTCGGCATGATCACGTCGAAGGCGATGTCGAAGGTGACGAACATGATGATGGAGAACAGGAAGGCGACCAGCGGCGACTTCCAGGCGGCGATGCGGCCGACCATCCACATGAAGCCGGCGATCAGCAGGAAGCTCGCGACGTAGAGCCCGAGCCATTGCGTGAACAGGCAAAACAGGAAGGTGGGCACGAACACCTGCATGACGCGGCGTAGCTGGTCGCGCGTGACGAAGGTCTCGCCCGCGTCCATGCGGGTGAGAAAAATTGCTCCGAGGCCCCACAGGCTGGCGGCGCTGAGAATGACGGACAGATAGAACGGGAAATAGCCGGCTTGCGGTCCGTCCGACGCCCAGCCCATGCCGGTGCGCCAGTTGTCGAAGCCCATCAGCCCGGCGAGCGCGAGCAGCAGCAGGTAAACGACGATTTCGACGGAGCGCGTACTGCTGACGGGAGGCGAGGAGGCCGCTGGCGCGGTCGGATCGTCAACGACAATTTCGTCTTCGAGGTGGGGCATTACATTCTCAATCTTACTCAGCTGTCATCATCCGCGAAGGCGGATGATTCAGTAATCCGAACCGCCAGAGATCATTGCAAAGACTCGGGAGTACTGGATGCCCCGCCTTCGCGGGGCATGACAGTCCTGGACTTAACTTATTTCGCCACGAAGCCGGCTTCGTTCATCAGGCTGGCGTTGAGCTTGTCGTCTTCCTCGAGGAATTTGAGCATGTCCTTGCCGGTGATGAAGGCGGGCTTGAGCGCCTGCTTCTCCATGTAATCCTTGTATTCCGCGGTCTGCCCAACCTTCTTGAGCAAATCCTGGAAGAAGGCGACCTGATCCGGCTGTACTTTGCCGGGCAGGAAGAAGGCGCGCAGCATCTGGTATTGCACGTCGAGCCCTTCCTCCTTGCAGGTCGGGATGTCGTTCCACGATTGCTTGTCGGTCACCTTGCTCTTGTAGGCGATGCGCTCGGGGCTGAAGACGCACAGCGCCCGCACCTGGCCGGCGCGCCAGACTTCGAGATTTTCCGACGGATTGTTGACGTTGGACTGCGTGTGATTGCCGACCAGCTGGGTCGCCGCCTCGCCGCCCGACTTGTAAGGCAGATAGGCGAACTTGGCGCCGGTCTTCTTCTCCATGAAAACGGTGAGGATGTGATCCTCGCGCTTCGAGCTGGTGCCGCCCATCTTGAAGGGCGGATTGGCGCTCTTGGCGGCGGCGATGAAGTCCTTGACGGTCGCTTCCTTCATCGTGGTGTTGTCCCACAGCACGAATTCATCGAACGCCGTGACCGCGACCGGCGACAGATCGCGCCAGTTGAACGGAATCTTGGCCGACAGCGGCAGCATGTAGATCAGCGAATAGGCGAGCAGCAGCCTGTTGGCGTCGCCGTCGCTCGACTTCATGTACATCAGCGCTTCGGCGCCCGAGGCACCGCCCTTGAGCGTCACGATCAGCGGCTGCTTCATCAGACTGTTCTTCTGGACCGCGGCCTGGATCATGCGCGCCATCTGGTCGGAGGCGCCGCCGGCGCCGGCGGCAACCACGATCTCGACCGGCTTGGTGGGCTCCCAGGCCGCCATGGCCGGCGCGCTCGCAAGCATCAGGGCCGCGGCCGCCGTCGTCGTATAGATGAGCTTCTTCATTCTCAATCCTCCCGGTGTGCGTTTCGCGCCGGTTTTGACCGGCGGATGGACTAAAGCCGCCCTTGTTATTGGCCCATTAATTGCGGGTATTGGGCCGGAGCGCAAGCCACTCCCCGATCAGTGCGGTAATTCGGCGCGCACGATCCGGGCGCCTTCGACCATGGCGCACATCTTTCCATAGGCCACCTGGCGCGGCAGATATTTCAGCCCGCAATCGGGCGCGACCACGATGCGCTCCGCCGGCACATGCGGCAGCGCGCGCCGGATGCGCGCGGCGACCGTCTCCGGCGTCTCGACGGTCATGTCGGACAAATCGAGGGTTCCGAGGATGATGGTCTTGCCCGGCAGGCTGGAAAGCACCGCGCAGTCGAGCTTGGATTGCGCGGTTTCGATCGACACTTGCTGGACCGGTGACGAGGCAAGCTCCGGCAGGAACGAATAGCCTTCCGGACGCACATGGATGATGGCGGCATAGCCAAAACAGATATGGATCGCCGTAGTCCCTTTCACGCCGTCGAGCGCGGCCTCCAGACCGCGCAAGCCGATCCGGCGCGCCTTGTCCGGCCGCGCCTGCATGTAAGGCTCGTCGATCTGCACGATGTCGGCGCCGGCGGCGAACAGGTCCTTGATCTCGGCATTCACCGCCGCCGCGTAGTCGAGCACCAGCTCCTGCTCGTCCTTGTAGAAATCGTTCTGCGCCTGCTGCGACATCGTGAACGGGCCGGGCACCGTCATTTTGATCAAGCGGTCGGTATTGGCGCGCAGGAATTCGACGTCGCGCACCTCGACCGGATGCCTGCGACGCACCTTGCCGGTGACGCGCGGCACCGGATTGGGATGGCCCGAGCGATCGAGCGCCGTGCCGGGATTGTCAATGTCGACGCCTTCGAGCGCGGTGGCGAAGCGGTTGGAATAGCTCTCGCGCCGCATCTCGCCGTCGGTGATGATGTCGAGGCCGGCGCGCTCCTGGTCGCGAATGGCGATGAGCGTGGCGTCGTCCTGCGCCTGGTCGAGGAATTCCGGCGCGACCCGCCACAGCTCCTTGGCACGCACGCGCGGCGGAAAGCGGCCGGCCAGTTTCTTGCGGTCGATCAGCCATTCCGGCTGCGCATAGGAACCGACAAGGGAGGTCGGCAGTAACGGCAATGGCATCGTGTCCTCCCGGACCAGGCGCGTCTTATGGCGCGCTTTTATTCGCCGGCGAGACTATCGGACTTCCCTTTGCCCGCCAACGCTCATCTCCAGCACGCGCGCCACATGCAAAGCGTCGCGCTCGGCGCCGTCGTGGATCTGATGCCGGCATGACGTCCCGTCGGCCACGATCAGCGCGTCGTCGGGCGCTTTGCGCACCGCCGGCAGCAGCGACAGCTCGGCCATCTTGAGCGAGACGTCGATGGTCGCAGCCGCGTAGCCGAAGGCGCCGGCCATGCCGCAGCAGCTCGACTCCACGGTTTGCACGCTGAGTTCTGGGATCAGTTTGAGCACGCTCTCGACCGCGCCCATGGCATCGAACGACTTCTGATGGCAGTGGCCGTGCAGCAGCGCCTTTTTCGGCAGCGGCCCGAGCGGCAGATTGAGCCGGCCCTCGCGCTGCTCGCGGGCGAGGAATTCCTCGAACAGCAGCGCCTGCTCCGCCAGCGCGCTCGCGGTTTCGCCCGCGATCAGCGCCGGCAATTCGTCGCGGAAGCTGAGCAGGCAGCTCGGCTCCAGGCCGACGACCGGAACGCCGCGCGCGGCATAGGGCGCGAGCGCATCGAGCGTGCGCCGCATCTCGCGCCGCGCCTCATCGACCTGGCCGACCGAGAGAAACGTGCGGCCGCAGCACAGCGGACGCGCATCGCCATCGGCCGGCAGCGCGGCGTGCACGCGATAGCCGCCGGCCACCAGCACGCGCCGCGCGGCATCGAGGTTCTCGCGCTCGAAATAGCGGTTGAAGCAATCGGCGAACAGCACGACGTCGCGCATCGGCTCGCTCGGCGCGGGATAACGCCAGTCGGAACGATCCTGATAGATATCCGCCCTCCATTTCGGCAGGCTGCGGCGCGCCGAGAATCCGGCGATCAGTTCGGAGGCCCAGCGCAGCGGCGGAAGGGCGTCCCGCAGATTGGCGAGCCAGGGCCAGCGCGCGGCATACGGCGCATAGCGCGGCAACGAGCCGACCAGCCGCTCATGCAGCGAATGCCCGTGCTTGGCGGCATAGGCGGCCTTGGCCTCGATCTTCATGCGCGCCATGTCGACGCCGGTCGGGCATTCGCTGCGGCAGGCCTTGCAGGATACGCACAGCGCCAGCGTGTCCATCATCTCGTCGGAGGCAAGCGCGTCGGGACCGAGCTGGCCGGTGATGGCGAGCCGCAGCGTATTGGCGCGCCCGCGCGTGACGTCGCGCTCGTCGCGGGTGACGCGATAGCTCGGGCACATCACGCCGCCGGCTAGCTTGCGGCAAGCGCCGTTGTTGTTGCACATCTCGACGGCGCCCTGGAATCCGCCGCCGGCGCCGGAATAGGCCGACCAGTCGAACTGGGTGGCGATCTCCTCGCCATGATAGCCGGGCGCGTAGCGCAATAGGGTCGGATCGTCGAACTTGGGCGGCCGCACCACCTTGCCGGGATTGTAGAGGCCGTTGGGATCGAAGCGGTCCTTCACCTGCTCGAAGGCGCGTGCCAGGCGCGTGCCGAACATCGGCTCGTTGAATTCCGAGCGCACCAGGCCGTCGCCGTGCTCGCCGGAGTGCGAGCCCTTGTATTCGCGCACCATGGCGAAGGCCTCCTCGGCGATCGCGCGCATGGCGTGCACGTCTTTCTCCAGCCGCAGATTGAGCACCGGGCGCACATGCAGGCAGCCGGAGCCGGCATGCGCGTACCAGGTGCCGCGCGTGCCGTACTTCTCGAAGAACGCGGTGAGACGCGACGTATAGTCGGCGAGATGCTCGAGCGGCACCGCGCAATCCTCGACGAAGGACACCGGTTTGCCCTGCTCCTTCATCGACATCATGATGTTGAGGCCGGAGGTGCGCAGATCGGTGATCGCCGCCTGCAGCTCGGGGCTGAGCACCTCGACCACGCCGCCCCATTGGACGCCGGATTTGTCACAGCCAAAGCCGAGATCGCCGATCAGCTCCTTGAGCTGCTTGAGCCGGCGCAGGTTCTCTTCCTGATCCTCCTCGCCGAATTCGACCAGCAGGATGGCGGCAGGCTCGCCGCGCACGAATTTCTTCAGCGTCGGCCGGAACATGGCGATCTCGCCCGCCAGCTCGATCATGGTGCGGTCGATCAGCTCGACCGCGATCGGCTTGAGCCGCACGATATGCTGGGCGGCATTCATCGCCTCGTAGAAGCTGCCGAAATGCACCGCGCCGACGGCGCGGCGGCCGAGCAGCGGCGACAATTTGAGTTCGATGCGCGTGGAGAAGCCGAGCGTGCCTTCGGAGCCGACCAGCACATGCGCCAGATTGATGTCGTTCTTTCCCGGCACCAGCGCGTCGAGATTGTAGCCGCCGACGCGGCGCTGCACTTTCGGGAAGCGCGCGCGCACCTCATCGGCCTCACGCGCGCCGAGTGCGAGAAGATCGCGCGCGAGCGGACGCAGATTGGCGGGCGCATC
>JACQDO010000301.1 GCA_016201085.1 Hyphomicrobiales bacterium
AGAGTGCCGAAACCAGCCCGCACACGAAAAAGCCCGGGACGGTTACCCGCCCGGGCTTTGATCGAGACGCCGGCGCCTGTTTGGCGCGGCGGTGCCGTGCTGCTTAAGCGGCGGCCTTGTTGAAAGTGGTGGTGATGGTTTCCTTGATCGGTTCGACCGTCTTGGTCGCCACCTTCTGCGCGTGCTCGGACAACTCCTTGACCTGCGCGGTCATGGTTTCGAACTGTGTGCGCATATAGCCAGTGGTCTTTTCCACCACTTCGGCATAGGACTTCGCGGCCAGCAACTGGCCGAACAGGTCGAAAGCGGCGTTGCTGTTGGCGCGCGCGGTTTCGATCAGCTTGAGGCCGTAGTCCGAGGAGCCCTTGCTGGCGTTGCTGTAGGTATCCTCGAGCACGGCGGTGGCCTGCTCGGCCGCGCTCTTGATCTTCTCGTAGTTGTCCTTGACCTGCGCGATGCCCTTCTCGGCCAGTTCACGGAAGGCGGCCGGCATTTCGACGTTCGGCATTTCGAATTTGGGCATATCGAACTTCGGCATCTCGAAGGCGGAATCGGTAACGGCGACCGGTTTGGCTTTCGCTTTCGGGGTCGCGGTGGAGATGGTTTCAGCCATGATTATCATCCTCGGCTCGGAAGGCGGTTTCCCGCCGAAAGTGAGCCGCCGTGCTGGGCATAACGGCTCGTGTGTCTATTTCCCTGACCCGCTGTCGGAAAAGCGCTGAATAGGGCGTCTGGGCGGGTGTCTTGAAAAGCTATATAGCACTACTTTTGATGCATTGCAACAAAAATATTGCAATGCACAAATAATTCACAATTGTAGCGATGCCGGTCACGGCCGGCGGCAGTCCACTGAAAGTGTGCCGGCGACTCCCGTCAGTGCGGGGTTCCGGCTATTTTGACGGCCTGTTTGCTCAGTTCCTTGGCCTGTTCCGTCAGCGTCGCCATCTGGCTTTTCACGTATTCGGCCTGCAATTCCGCAACTTCCTTGAAGTCCTTGGCATGCAGCAGCCGCTGGGCGAATTCGAACGAGGCCGCGACGTTGCGCTCGGCAAAGCGCATGGCGAGTTCGCTCGCTTCCTTGGTGCTGGCCCGCGCGCTGGCGGCCTGATTCTCCACGGTATTGGCCGCCTGCTGCGCGGCTGAGATAAAGCTATCGAAGGCCTGCTTGGCCTGTGTGACGCTTTTCTCGGCGAACTCACGCATTTCCACAGGGATCTCGAAATTAGCGCTGGCTTCCTTCGCCATGACTACCTCCTGCCGTACAACGCCGGCTGCTCCGGCCTTGGCTTTAATGTAGATCGCCGGCGGGTGAGCGCCAGCCTTGGAACCCGGCTATTAAGGTTATCCCTGTTCGACGTCGCCGATGTGACGCCGCGTCGTGGACGCAAGGCCAAAGCAGCCGTATTAAGGCTTTATTAGCCGTATTCCGTGCGACGAGAGCTATGAGTGGGAACGAGTTGCAGTTCGCCTGGCTGAGCGATGCGCGGCTCGCGGCACATGCCCTGAGCCCGATGCCGGTTTGGCTATGGAGCGCGGACGCCACGCGCGTCCTATGGGCCAATCCGACCGCCGCCGCGATCTTCGATGCCGCCTCGCCCGGCGCGCTGGCATCGCGGCGATTCGATCCGCAGCATGTCAGCGCCGCGCAGATCCTGCGCATGGCCGGAACGCTGCCGCATGGCGGCGCACCGCGGCTGGAACGGCTGCGCGGTTTCGGCGCCAGCGTCGGCGGCACGCTCATGTGTTATTGCTCACGCATTGCGCTCGCCGATAACAGCGCCGGCATCCTGGTGGTGTCGACCGAACGCTCGGCCAAGGAGTTGAGCCTGCCCGAACGCACGCGCCGCGTGCTGGCCGATTTCGAACGGCCGGCGGCGATCTTCACCGCCGACGGCGAGCTGATCGATGCGACAGCGTCGGCGCGCAAGCGCATGGCTGACAATCGCGACCTCATCGCGCTCGGCGCCGAAAAGCTTGCGCGCGAAGTAAGCCGCAATGGCAAGGCCGAAGGCGCCATACCTGCCGGAGCGGTGACTTTGCTGAAGCTCGGCGCCGGTGCCACCGTCACGCTGCTCGTTGTCTTCGAGGCCGAAGTCAGTTCCTCGCACGCCGGCACGCGCGCCAGCGAGGCCGCCGCCGCGATCGCCGCATCGAGCGCGCCCAACCGCGCCGCGCCGGAGCCGCGCACACGCCAGGTACCGTTCCGTTTTGTCTGGCGGATGGATGCGGCCACTCGCTTCACCCACGGCACGCAGGAATTCGCTCAGCTGATCGGACCCAAGACCGCCGCCGTGCTCGATCGCACCTGGGCGGAAATCGCCGACGCGCTCAAGCTCGACAGCGAAGGCCGCATCGCCAGCGCGCTGGCCTCGCGCGAGACCTGGAGCGGCATCGTCGTGCACTGGCCGGTCGACGATTCGTCCGAGCGCGTGGCCATCGATATGTCGGGGCTGCCGGTCTTCGACAACGAACGGCAATTTTCCGGCTATCGCGGTTTCGGCATTTGCCGCGATGTCGACCGGCTGACCCAGAGGGAAAACAAACCCAGTGCGGTCAAAGCAGATCAGCCAGAGGGCAAGGTGCTGCCTTTCCCCTCGCCGCCGCCCCCGCCGCCAGTTGCTCCGGCCGAACCGGCGCCATCGCTGAGCGCCGGCGAGCACAGCGCCTTCCAGGAACTGGCGCGCGAGTTGAGCGCGCGGCTGAAAAATCCGACCAAATCCAAGACCGCCGAAGCGTCGGCCGAATCGTTGGTCGCACCCGTGCCGGCAGAACCCCTGGCCGCGCCCGTGCCGGCCGAGCCGCCGAAAGCCGCCCGCAACGGCGATGCCGCGCGCGACACGATAGAGGGCCGCCCCATTCTCGACCGACTGCCGATCGGCCTCCTGGTCTACCGGCTCAACAATCTGATCTATGCCAACCGCGCGTTCCTCGATTGGACCGGCTATCCGACGCTGGATGCGCTGACCGAGGCCGGCG
>JACQDO010000282.1 GCA_016201085.1 Hyphomicrobiales bacterium
CCGATGGCGGCGCTTGCCGGCATCGGCTTTTTCGGGTTTTTGCGGCTGGCGCGCCGCCATTTCGGCATGGCGCAACCGGCGGCGGCGATGGGCGCCGTGCTGTTTGTCTTCGCCAACATGATCTCCGTCGGGCTTATCCATGCGCAAATCTTTTGCGCCATGCTGCTGCCCCTGCTCTGCGATCTCGCGCTTACGGCATGGGGCGAGCCCCGTCCGCGCCGCGCGGTCGCGCTCGCAGCGCTGGCCGGGCTGCTGTATGGGTTGATTTTCTTGACCGCCTATCAGACCGCTTGGTTCTTCACCTTTCTGCTCTTGCTGTGCGCCGTCCTCTATCCAGCGGTATTCGGTCTCGCGCCCGGCCGTGAATTGCTGCACGATGCCATGAATAAAAGTGGGCGGCTTGCCGGCTATGCCGCCGGCTTCGCCTTGGGCGCCGTCCCGTTTCTGCTGCTGTATCTGCCAGTGCTGTTGTCGGGCCGCCACCGCGAGCTTGCCGAAGTGTTTGGCAATTCGCCCGATGCGCGCGACATCATCAACGTCTCGACCGGAAATTGGCTGTGGGGCGATTTCCTGCAACATGCCGGCATCACCGGCCGTCCCAACCGTCCGATATGGGAAGCCGAACGGGGCTTGACGCCCGCCGTGTTCATGATGCTGCTGGCCACCATGGCCATGTTGTTCGCGCGCCGCCGCCTCGCTGACGAGCCGGTGGCAACGGATCGCTGGCTGTTGCTGCTGGGATTGGCCGCGCTTCTATCCTGGCTGCTGCAGCTTGAATATTTCGGCATCCGCCTCTGGGCCGCGGTCTGGGCGCTGGTGCCCGGTGCAAGTGCGATCCGTTACACATTTCGCTTGCAATTCGTGGCCAATCTATTCGTTGCGCTGGTGGTGGCGCACGGCCTCAGTTGGCTCTGGCTGCTTGCGCGCGAAAAGCGGCGGCATGCCGCGCTCGTTGTCGTGGCCGCCTGCGTGCTGCTGGTGGAGCAGGTCAACGTCGATTGGCCGGCGACGCTGTCGCGGCGCGACACCCAGGCCTGGATCGATGCGGTCCCGGCACCACCGTCGGGGTGCCGCGTTTTCTATCTCGTGCCGCGGGCGGAGCCGGTCGACAAGCAAGGCTGGATCCACCAGGCCGACGCCATGCTGTTCGCGCAAGCGCGCGGCATACCGACGGTCAATGGCTATTCGAGCTGGCTACCGGAGCATTGGGCGCTCGAGGAGCCGGCAAAGCCCGGTTATGCCGAAGCGGTACGCGACTGGGCGCAACGCAACGGCATGAGCGAGGGACTTTGCGGGCTTGAGCCGCGGCGCGGGCGCTGGACCGTGGGGCTGCCATAGCGGGTAGCCGAGGCCGGCCGTGTGCTATTTACCGCTGAGCAACCGGCGAATTTCATTGCGCAGCTCCGGTGCAATATCGGGGCGGTCGAGTCCATAGGCGATATTGGCGGTGAGGAACCCGATCTTGGAGCCGCAGTCGAAGCTGCGGCCCTCGAATTTGAGGCCGTAGAACGGCTGCGTGCGCGCCAGCGCCACCATGGCGTCGGTAAGCTGGATTTCCCCGCCGGTACCGGCCGCCTGCTTTTCCAGGATATCGAAGATCTCCGGCTGCAGGATGTAGCGCCCGGTGATGGAGAGATTGGACGGCGCATCCTCGCGCTTGGGCTTCTCCACCATCTTGGTGATGGCGAAGGCCTTGCCCTTGGGTTGGCCCACGCCGACGATGCCGTACATGTGCGCGCGCTCGGCCGGAACCTCCTCGACCGCGATGATATTGGCGTTGCCATCAAGCCCCGAGGCAGCGTCGATCATCTGGGCCAGGCAACCGCGCGGATGCTGCACCAGCACGTCGGGCAGCAGCAGCGCGAACGGCTCGTGGCCGACCAGTTCGCGCGCACACCACACCGCATGGCCGAGGCCGAGCGGCGACTGCTGACGGGTGAAGCTGACCGTGCCGGCCTCCGGCAAAGCTTCCGACAGCAAAGCCAGCTCGGCCTTCTTGCCGCGCTCCATCAAGGTGAGCTCGAGTTCGAACTGGCGGTCAAAATGATCCTCGATCACGCCCTTGTTGCGGCCGGTCACGAAGATCAGATGTTCGATGCCGGCCTCGTAGGCCTCATCCACAACATGCTGGATCAGCGGCCGATCGACCACCGGCAGCATTTCCTTCGGCATGGCCTTAGTGGCCGGCAGGAACCGGGTGCCGAGGCCGGCGACGGGAAAGATGGCTTTGCGGATGCGGGTCATGCGAAATTCAGCGGCGTGTGAGTCGTTGGTTCCAATGAGGAGAAAGCATGCTGGCGCCTGCGGGTCCAGATGCGGCTAGATAAGGGGCAGATTTATTAACGTCCTTGAAACGATATCGCGGCACCTAGGGGGTAAGGGTTAGAGCAGGGAACGGATCGGACGCCAGGATCATGCGAAAGACCCGGTGCTTCCTCATCGCTGCCGTCATGGTGGCCGCCAGTGCCGGCGCGGCGGCGCAAAATCCGCGCGACGGCCGCTACCCGGCTACGACCGGGACCATCCCGCCCCCCGTGCTTGGTAGGCAGTCGGTTGCGCCGGAATGGAGCGGCGAATCGGGCGCCTCCGGCCATCCGCTGATGACCGCCGAGGCTATTCGCGCGGCTGCGGCGAATTTCCGAAGCTGCATCGAACGGATTTGGCCGCTGGCCTCGCGGCGCGGCATCACGCGCAATGTGTTCGCGACCTATACCGCACAGCTCACGCCCGATCTGCGCATCATGGATCTGCTCGATAACCAGCCCGAATTCACCAAATCGTTCTGGGACTATCTCGACATCCTGGTGACGCCCGAGCGCATCGCCAGCGGGCGCGCCTTGCTGGAAAAATACCGCACCGTCTTCGACACGGTGGAGAAGGCCTACGGCGTCGACCGCTATACCGTCACCGCCATTTGGGGCGTCGAGACCAATTACGGCGCCATCGGCGGCGAGCGTCCGGTGATCCGCTCCACCGCCACGCTCGCCTGTGTCGGCCGCCGGCAGACTTATTTCCGCGAGGAATTCCTCTCGGCGCTGGAGATTCTCCAGCGCGGCGACGTCCGGCCCGACCGCTTGGTTGGCTCTTGGGCGGGCGCCTTCGGGCCGACCCAATTCATGCCGACGGCATTCAAGCGCTACGCCGTGGATTTCGACCATGACGGCCGCCGCGACGTGGTCGACTCGGTGCCCGACCTCATCGCCTCGACCGCCAATAATTTGCACAAGGCCGGCTGGGTCAACGGACAAACCTGGGGCTACGAAGTGGTCGTGCCGGCGACCTTCAATTTCATGCTTGCCGACCACGCCCGCATGCTGCCGATCCGCGAATGGGAGCATCAGGGGTTGGCGCGTCCCGACGGCAAGCCGTTCCCGCGTCCCGACGACCGTGCCTTCCTGCTGGTGCCGGCCGGTGTGCAGGGCCCCGGCTTCCTGATGCTGGCGAACTTCCGCGCCATCATGAAATACAACCCGGCAGAGGCCTATGCGCTGGCGATCGGCCATCTCGCCGACCGGCTGCGCGGGGCCCCGCCCTTCGTGCAGCCTTGGCCACGTTACGAGCATGTGCTGTCGCGCACCGAGCGGCTGGAACTCCAGCAATTGCTGACGCGCCATGGCTACGATGTCGGCGAGCCGGACGGCCAGTTCGGCGCCAAGACCCGGGCCGCGATCCGCGATTTCCAGGCCAAGATCGGCCAGGTTCCCGACGGTTTCGCCTCGGCCGTGGTGCTGGAGCGGCTGCGAAAGTAAGGGTAACCACCCGGCCACCTTCGAGTTGACATTTTTGGCTGGTTATTGACCCTGGCAGGGACGAAGACCCCGGGTTTGCAAGTGGTCTTCCTCCTCATGAATTAAGGCATCGGGGCGATCGCCATGATGGGTAACAAGCGGATGACGCGGTGGCTGGTCGGGGCGGTCATTCTGACCGTCGCCGAA
>JACQDO010000283.1 GCA_016201085.1 Hyphomicrobiales bacterium
CGTGGCGTTGGCGGCCGTGCTGTTGTCGGAGAACTGCACGAAGCCACCGGCCTGATTGATCGTTGCGTTGCCGGCCGTGCTGTTGTTGTTAAACCGCACGAAGCCGCTGGTCTGATTGATCGTGGCGTTGCCGGCCGTGCTGCTGTTGTTGAAATCCAAGAACGAACGATTGATGAGGACGACGCTGCCGCCGTTGATGGCGATGCCGGCGCCGTTAAAATTCGTGAAGCCGTTGTTGGTGATGCTGTAGTCCGAGGCGCCGGCATTCAGCGTCCAGCCGCCCACGCTGAAGCCGATGGTGGTCAGGCTGGTGATGGTCGACGCGTCAAAAAACGCGGTGCCGGTCGGCTCCGTGCCGGTGCTCCAATTGAAGCCGGAATCGTAATTGCCATTTACCGGGTTGGTGAGCCAAGTGGCGTCCTGCGCCAGCGCCGGCACAACCGCCGCTGCGAGCGCGGTCGAGGCCAGCAGCGCCGCGCGCGACGCCTTCGGCCACAACAACAAACGCCGGCGTCTTACGGGCGCCGGCCCATGCATACCCCGAGACCCCATGCTATCCCTGACGGACGCTGTTGCGCGTCTTATGTCGTTATCCGAGTACGGCAATGGAATTTTGCCATGGAACCACCGGCGAGGGCAACAACCGCATGCGGCCGCTACACATTCTACTGTTGGAATATGGAAATCTTGGAGGGCGGAGCCGCCTTCATTCCGCCGCCTGCGCGCCCGGCAGCCGGTAATCCTTGAACTGCTGCCTCAGCGTGATCTTCTGAATTTTGCCGGTGGCCGTGTGCGGAATCTCGTCGACGAACACCACGTCGTCCGGCATCCACCACTTGGCCACCTTGTCCTGCATGAAGGCGAGGATGTCCTCCTTGCTGGCGACTTCGCCTTTCTTCAGCACGATAACCAGCAACGGCCGCTCGTCCCATTTCGGATGCTTGACGCCGATGGCGGCGGCTTCCGCCACCTTGGGGTGGCCGACCGCCAGGTTCTCCAGGTCGATGGTGGAAATCCATTCGCCGCACGATTTGATCACGTCCTTGGCGCGGTCGGTGATCTGCATGTAGCCGTGTGGGTCCATGGTGGCGACGTCGCCGGTGTCGAACCAGCCGCTGACCTCGAACACCGGATCGTTGTCGACTTTGTAGTAGCTGCGCGCCACCGCCGGCCCGCGTACCTTGAGGCGGCCGAATTTCTTGCCGTCCCACGGCAGGTCGTGGCCCTCGTCGTCGGTGATATTCATCTCGACGCCGAACGGCGGATGACCCTGCTTCATCTGGATGTCGAGTTTTGCGTCGCCTTCGAGCGTGGCATGTTCCGGTTTCATGGTGCAGAGCGAGCCGAGCGGGCTCATCTCGGTCATGCCCCAGGCGTGGATCACCTCGACGCCGTAGATCTCCTGGAAGGTCTTGGTCATGGCGCGCGGGCAGGCGGAGCCGCCGATCACCACGCGCTTCAAGTGCGGCAGCTTGCCGCCGGTCTTCTCCAGGTCCTGCAGCAGCATCAGCCAAATGGTCGGCACCGCGGCGGTGAAGGTGACCTTGAAGGTGTCGAGCAGCTCGTAGATCGAGGCGCCGTCCATCTTGCCACCGGGCATCACCAGCGTGGCGCCGACCATCGGCGCGGTCAGCGCCAAGCCCCAGCAATTGGCATGGAACATCGGCACCACCGGCAGGATGGTGTCGCGGCTGGAGGCCGCCATGGCGTCCGGCGCCATCGCCATCATCGAATGCAGCACGTTGGAGCGGTGCGAATAGAGCACGCCCTTGGGATGGCCGGTGGTGCCGGAGGTGTAGCACATGCCGGCGGCGGTGTTCTCGTCGAACGCGGCCCAGCCGAAATCGCCGTCGACGGCGCCGATCCATTGCTCGTAGGCGACGGCATTCTTCAACGCGGTCTTCGGCATATGCGCGGCGTCGGTCAGGATGATGTAACGCTCGATGCTCGGCAGCTTGTCGGCGATCTTCTCCAGCAGCGGCACGAAAGTCAGATCGGCGATCAGCACGCGGTCCTCGGCGTGATTGACGATCCAGACGATCTGCTCGGGGAACAGGCGCGGGTTGACGGTGTGGTAGATGGCGCCGATGCCGGTGATGCCGTACCAGGCCTCCATGTGGCGCCAGGTATTCCAGGCCAGCGTCGCCACCCTGTCGCCGAGCTTGATGCCGTCCTTGGTGAGCCGCTGCGCTACCTTGAGTGAGCGCCCGCGCAGCTGCGCGTAATCGGTGGTGTGGAACGGTCCCTCGACCGAACGGGTGATGACCTTGCGCGCGCCGTGAAATGTGGCGGCATGGTCGATGATGCGATGCATCAGCAGCGGCCAATCCTGCATCAGCCCGAGCATGGCAATCCCCTCCGGAAACCAGACTTATTGGACCGGCCCCTCGCCGGTCGGGAGATAAGTTAGCCGCCCGGCCTGCGGGCGCAAAGGCCTCGTTGACAGGTAAGCGAGCCCATACGGCCGGTCGCGCGTGGTCGCACCAGCCACGGCAGAAGAACAGCCCAATTAGGCTTAACACTAAGTACAAATTGCATGTTTGACTCTGGTAATGTCAGGTTGGCCTCCCACGGAGGCCATCTTGTCTCAGGCTGTCCCTCTCCGCTCAATCCAAATTCTGCGTGCCCTAGCCGCCGGCCTCGTGGTGTTCGGCCATAGCCTGCACGAGACGCAATACGTCGCAGCAAAGACCGCGCAACTGCCGTTAACCGCTTCCTTGCTCGATTGGGGGATCGGCGTCGACATTTTCTTCGTCGTCTCCGGTTTCATCATGGTCTATACGTCGACGGAATTTTTCGGCCAGCCAAATGCCGCTCGCGTGTTTCTCATGCGACGCATCGTTCGTGTCGTGCCTCTTTATTGGCTGATCACGGCAGGCCTCATCCTCGTTTATTTCATAGCGCCCAGGGCGCTCAACGTGCCGATCGAAGGTTGGCGCTCAATCGTTGAATCATTTCTGTTCATTCCGGGTATGCGTGCCAATGGCGAGATGCGGCCGATCATGGCGCTCGGCTGGACGTTGAACTATGAGATGTTTTTCTACGTTGTCTTTGCCTGTTGCCTATTGCTGCCGCTCAAGCGTGCCATGGTTTGTCTGATCGCTTTTTTCGTCAGCATCTCCATCTTTGGCGCCATAGTTACTATGCCGACCAAGGCGCTGACGTTCTGGACGGACTCTATCGTCCTCGAATTCATATTCGGTGCGTCGATCGCGTTTGCCTGCCGCGCGAAGCTAAATCTCTCTCTCGGCGCTGCGCTGTGCTTGATCTCTGCTGGCGTCGTCCTCTCGATTGCGCTCGGTCCGCTGTGGGACGTCGATCAATTCCTGCCTCGTTTCATTGCAGGTGGTCTGCCTGCCGCCATACTTGTCGCGGGCGCGGCTTTCGGTCCACGACTGGCGGCATCATGGCTCGTGTCGCCACTGGTTCTTCTAGGCGACGCATCTTACAGTCTCTATCTAACCCATCCATTTGTCATTCGGCCACTGCGCAATGTTTGGATGGCCTTCGGCACCTCGCTACCGCTCGGCTTGTACGTGATCGTGTGCGCACTTGCGGCAATCGCTGCTGCCATCATCATCTACCAAGTGATAGAAAAGCCGATGACAAACGCGCTGCGGCGTAAATGGGATTCTCGCCGCGTCGAGCAAGGGCCTGCTACGGCGTCGCCCTCTGACGGTTCTGCATTGTTGGCGAGATCATAAAATTTAAGTCGCTCGTGACAGATTTGCTATGGACGGACGGCAATGCTGCCATCGCGAGCATGTAAAATTGACGGATAGACGGGCGTCACCGCATTGAACCGGATCAAACGGGGTTTTGCTGGGCGGCTCGCAATCTCATTCCCCTCCCGCCGCGAGCGAAGCGAGTGGTGGGGAGGGGTTAGGGGTGGGGGGAGGATACAAGAAATGCCGCAATCCTGCCCGACATCCGTCTGATGCGGTGGCGGGGGGCGATCCTGTTGTGCGTTTGCTTGGTCGGCGGCGTGGCCGGTGGCTTGGCCGCCGCCGAGGATATGCCCGGTCCCGTACCCGTGCCGCGCCCGCGCCCGCATATATCGCCCTCGCAAGAGCCGCACAGCTTCCGCGAGGCCGCCGGCCCGGATTTCAATTCCGCCGCCGTCACCGACCAGCCCACCGATTGCGATCAGCGACTGGCCCGCATCGCCGTCATCGCGCCGATACCGCGGCTGATCGGCCCCGGCGCCTGCGGCGGCGCCGACATGGTGCGTGTGGATGCGGTGCTGCTGCCTGACAACAAACGCATCGAGATCAGGCCGGAACCTTATCTGCGTTGCGAGATGGCGGAATCGCTGGCCGCCTGGATTCGCGACGAGGCGGCCCCACACCTGGACAAGGCCGGGGTGAGCCTGCGCCGGGTCGAGACCTATGACGATTTCGAATGTCGCGGCCGCAACCGCATCGTCGGCACCAAAATCTCCGCGCACGGCAAGGGCAATGCCATCGACCTGCGCGCCTTCACGCTCGCCGACAAGCGGACGATCGGCC
>JACQDO010000284.1 GCA_016201085.1 Hyphomicrobiales bacterium
CGGGGACCCAGGGATGCCGGACTCTGGACCCCCGCTTTCGCGGGGGTGAGCGGAGCTTTTACTTCCGCGGCCCTGGGCTGCGGCGCCTCGCCGGCACCGGCAATCACCGCCACCACGGCGCCGACTTTCGCCACCTCGCCCACCTTGAAATGGATGTCGCTGAGCGTGCCGGCCGAAGTTGCCGGCACTTCCATCGAAGTCTTGTCGGTCTCGATCTCGAACAGGTTGTCACCCGGCTGCACGGCATCGCCGGCCGACTTGAACCATTTCACGATCTTACCCTCGGTGACGGTTTCACCGAGCTGCGGCATCAGAACGTCCACGCGATTCTCCCGATTCCCTGCCGCCTGTTACCAGCTCACCGACACATACTGCGTCTCGAGAAATTCCTTCATGCCTTCCTGCGCGCCTTCGCGCCCGAGGCCCGACTGCTTGGTGCCGCCGAACGGCGCCGCCGGATCGGACACCAGGCCGCGGTTGAGGCCGATCATGCCGAAATCGAGCTTCTCCGACACGCGCATGCCACGCGAGAGGTCCTTGGTGAACAGATAGGCCACCAGCCCGTATTCGGTGGAGTTAGCGCGCTTGATCACCTCGTCCTCGGTCTTGAAGGTCTGGATCGAGGCCACCGGCCCGAAAATTTCCTCGTTCAGCATCTTGGCCGAGTCGGGCACGTTGGTGAGCACGGTGGCCGGATAGAAGTAGCCCGGGCCGCTCGGCGCCTTGCCTCCGGTCAGCAGCTTGGCGCCCTTGGCGGTGGCGTCCTCGACCAGCTCGATCACCTTGTCGCGGCCCTCTTTGTTGACCAGCGGTCCGACATTGATGCCGTCGTCGAGGCCGTTGCCCATCTTCAGCGCCGACATCTTGGCGGCCAGCTTCTGGGCGAATTCGTCGTGCACCTTCTCGTGCACGAAGAAGCGATTGGCCGCGGTGCAGGCCTCGCCCATGTTGCGCATTTTCGCGATCATGGCGCCTTCGATGGCGGCATCGATATCGGCATCCTCGAACACCAGGAACGGCGCGTTGCCGCCGAGCTCCATCGACGGCTTGCTGATGTTGTCGGCCGCCCCGTGCAGCAGCTTGCGCCCGACCTCGGTCGAGCCGGTGAAGGAGACGACGCGCACGCGCGGATCGTGCAGCATCGCGCTCACCACCGGGCCGGAACGGCGCGACGGCACCACATTGACCACGCCGGCCGGCACGCCCGCTTCTTCCAGCGCCGGCATCAACGCCAGCATGGTGAGTGGCGTATCGGAGGCGGGCTTCAACACCACCGGGCAGCCGGCGGCGAGCGCCGGGCCGATCTTGCGGGTGGCCATCGCCGCCGGGAAATTCCACGGCGTCACCAGCACGGCGACGCCGGCCGGCTTGTGCTGCGCCACGATGCGCGCGCCGGAGGCCGGCGCCATGGAAATCTGGCCGTTGTTTCGTACGGCTTCTTCCGCGTACCAGCGGAAGAATTCGGCGGCATAGGCGATCTCGCCGCGCGAATCGGACAGCGCCTTGCCGTTCTCCAGCGTGATCAGTTTGGCGAAGCGCTCGGCGTCGCGCATGATGACTTCGTAAGCCTTGCGCAAAATCTCGCCGCGTTCGCGCGGTTTGCGCTTGGCCCAACCCTCGAAGGCGGCCTCGGCGGCATCGACGGCAGCGATGGCATCCGCCACGGTTGCGCTGGCGACCGAGGCGATCGTCTTTTCGGTCGCCGGATCGATCACGTCGAAGCGGGCGTTGTCGGACGACTTGCGCCATTTGCCGCCGATCCACAGATCGGTCGGAACGTTGGCGAGCAGATTTTCGTACATGGCGATTGTCCTTCACTCTTCGTGTCCCGGGCGCAGCGCAGCGCGAAGCGGTGCGCTGCAGAACCGGGACCGTTTCAACCCGTTACGGTCCCGGATCAGCGATGCACCGCTACGCGCTGCATCGCGTCCGGGACAAGAAAAACTAACTCCCCAAACTCCGCCGCACCGTGTCGACGATGCGGCCCGGCGTCGGCAGCACGACGTCTTCCAGGATATCGGCGGCCGGCAGCGGAATATGCGGCGTGGTGATGCGCACCGGCGGCCCGTCGAGGTCGTAGAACGCCTCGTCGGCCACGATCGATACGATCTCGGCGCCCCAGCCGCACAGCCGCGGGTTTTCCTCGACTGAGAACAGCCGATGCGTCTTGGCCACCGATCCGAGGATGGTCTGCGTGTCGAGCGGCACCAGCGAACGCACGTCGATGATTTCGCAGTCGATGCCGTGCTCCGCCTTCAGCTTCTCGGCCGCCTCCAGCGCGCGCGGCACCATCAGCGCCAACGCGACGATGGTGGCATCCTTGCCGGGGCGCAGGATTTTGGCGGTGCCGAGTTGGTCTACGATTTCGCCGTCCGGCACCTCGCCCTTGGTGGCGTAAAGCGACTTGTGCTCGCAGAAAATCACCGGATCGGGATCGCGCACCGCCGCGGCCAACAGGCCGATGACGTCGACCGGCGAGGACGGCGCCACCACCTTGAGACCGGGGATCATCATGCACCAGTTCTCGACGCTCTGTGAGTGCTGCGCGCCGAAGCGCGAGCCGGCACCATTGCCGGTGCGTATCACCAATGGGCATTTGACCTGGCCGTTCGACATGTAACGGCTCTTGGGGAATTCGTTGGCGATGTAGTCGAAGCACACCGCGAAGAAGTCCGAGAACATGATCTCGGCGATCGGCTTCAAGCCGGTCATCGCCGCGCCCATGGCCGCGCCCATGATCGCCTGCTCGGAGATCGGGGTGTCGCGCACCCGCAAGGGGCCGAACTGTTCGTACAGACCGACGGTCGCCTTGAACACGCCGCCGGCCTTGGCCACGTCCTCGCCGAGGAACACGACGTCGGGATCGCGCGTCATTTCCTGCGCGATGCCGCGGATGACCGCGTCGCGATAGGTCAGTTCCGCCATGCCCAGCCTCCATCGGCGTAGACATCAGTGGTGATGATATCGAACGGCGGGTTGGGCGCCGCCTTGCAGGCTTCCGTGGCGTCGTCGACGATCTTGCGCACTTCGTTATCGATCCCCTTGATGACAGTTTCCGCGACGCCGAATTGCAGCAGCCGCTCGCGATAGATCTTGATCGGGTCGCGCAGCTTCCAGCGCTCGAGCTCGCCCTCGGGCCGGTATTTGGCCGGATCGGCGCGCGAATGGCCGCTGTGCCGATAGGTCATGCATTCGATCAGCGACGGGCCCTTGCCGGCGCGCGCCTTGGTAAAGGCGGTCTGCGCGATGCGATAGACCGCATCGGCGTCGTTGCCGTCGACGACGATGCGCTCGAGCCCGTAGGAGGCGGCGCGGTCGGCGGCCGGATGCTCGACCGCGGTCACCTCGCTGATCGGCGTGTATTCCATGTAGAGGTTGTTCTCGCAGACGAAGATCACCGGCAGCTTCCAGACCGCGGCGAAATTGAGCGCCTCGTGGAAGGCGCCGATATTGGTGGTGCCGTCGCCGAAGAAACAGACCGAGACGTCCTTGGCGCCCTTGTATTGCGCGCGCCAGGCGGCGCCGCAGGCGATGGGCAGATGCGCCCCGATGATGGCGTAGGAGCCCATCACGCCGTGCTCGACCGAGGTCAGATGCATCGAGCCGCCCTTGCCGCGCATCAGGCCGTTGTCGCGCTGCATCAGCTCGCCCAGCACCTTTTCCACCGGCACGCCGCGGGCGAGCGTATGGGCATGCCCGCGATAGGTGCAGAAGCTCAAATCGCCCTTCTGCATGGCGCCGGCAAAGCCGGCCGCCACCGCTTCCTGCCCGAGCGAGAGATGGCTGGTGCCCTTGACCAGGTTCTGCAGGAACAGGTCGTAGGCGCGCTGCTCGGCCTCGCGCAGCACCACCTGCGTCCGGTACAGCTCCAGGCGCTTGGCCTCGCCGATATCGTCGTTCAAGCCCGAGCCTGCCGGCACCGAGGCCCGGTCCTTAATTGTCGCCATGAATGATCCTCGAAAGGGTCTAAATCCGCCTAAAGCCGGCGGAACTTAGCCCCGATGAATGCGGCGCCGCAACCTCTGGAGCGATGCCATTTGCGCATGATCCGTTCCGAAAAACCGGGGTCTCATTCGGTGGACAGCGCTATTCGATAATGGCCTCGCTGGTTGTGGCCCTGCCCAGGCGTCGCTCCCGGTACAGCAGATAGAGGCCGGAGGCGATCACCATGGCCGCCCCCGCCATGGTCCAGCCGGTGGGCACGTGGTCGAACACCAGGTAGCCCAGGATCACCACCCAGATGAGTTGCGTATAGACGAAGGGCGACAGCACCGAGGCTGGCGCCAACCGATGGCCGGCAATCAGGAAGAAATGCCCGAGGCTGCCGAGCACGCCGATGGCGATCATCAACAGCGCGATCGCCCAATTCGCCGGCGCCTGCCAGACGAAAGGGATGACCGGCAGCATCACCAACGCGCCGATGGCGTTCGCATAGAACAGCGAGGTCTGGTTGGAGTCGACGCGCGACACGATACGCGTGATCACGGCATAGAAGCCGTAGCAAACGGTCGCCGCCAGCGAGAGCGCGGCGGCCGGATGCATGCCGCCGAAACCCGGACGCGTGATCAGCAGCACGCCGCCGAAACCGAACAGAATCGCGCTCCAGCGCCGCCAGCCGATCCATTCGCCCAGCAGCGGCCCCGATGCGATGGCGACGATGAACGGAAAGGTGAAGATGATCGACAGCGCCTCGTCGAGCTGCAGCCAGCGCAGCGCCAGGAAATTCAGCGCGCTCGATGCGACCAGCAGGATCGAGCGCGCGATCTGCAGCTTGAGGCTCTTGGTGCGCAGCAGGTCCGTGTGCGTCAGCGGATTGGACACGATCAGCGTCAGCACGAAGGCGCTGGTGTAACGCGCCCAGGTGATCTGCATGGCGTCCATCTGGGTATTGAGATATTTCGCGGTGGTGTCGAGCACGGCGAACAGCGCCACCGCCCCGCACATCAGGGCGATGCCGATGAGGCGCTGGCGGCGCTGGTGGGCGATGTCGCTCATTCTGCTATCTGGCATGTCGATCGAATTGTATCGGCGTCGCTTGTTGGTATAGTGCGGATTGAAGGGGAATAGCAGCCTCCCCTCAAGATGGCAGCCATCCATCCAAGCGCTGGTCACTTCTCGTTGGGAGCGGCCCATGGATGGCGCGGTTCTCGGACTTTACCTCTTCGCGACATTTATCGGCGGACTGGTCAGCGGCTTGGCCGGTTTCGCGCTTGGGCTGGTGGTGTCCGGCGTCTGGCTGCACATCCTGACGCCGCTACAGGCCGCCTTCCTGATGGCCGGCTACGGCATTTTCACGCAAGGCTACGGCATCTGGAAACTGCGGCATGCGCTGAGCTGGCGCAAAGCCGCGCCCTTTATCGTCGGCAGCGCGCTTGGCGTGCCGGTGGGAACGATGCTGCTGACCGTCATCAATCCGGCCTATCTGCGCACCGGTATCGGGTTTCTGCTGGTGATCTACAGCGTCTATGGACTGGCCAAACCGGTCATCAAGCCGATGCAATCCGGAACGCCGATGAATGTCGGCGTTGGCTTTCTCAACGGGCTGCTCGGCGGGCTGACCGGCCTGGCGGGAGTCATTGTAGCGGTGTGGAGCCAGTTGCAGGGCTGGCCTAAGGACCAGCAGCGCACCATCACACAGCCGGTGCTGTTCGCCGCGCTCGCCATGAGCACGCTGGCATTGGTCGTAGCCGGCGGCGCCACGGTGGAAAACGCCAAATTATTCGCACTCGGCCTGCCGGTACTGCTCGCCGGACTCTGGACCGGCTTCTGGCTGTATGGACGACTCGACGACGCGGCGTTCCGCAAGCTCATTTTGGTGCTGCTATTGGTGTCCGGCGTGGCATTGATCGTGCCGATGCGATGATGTAACTTTGCATCCGTGGGGCCTGCGGCGGTCGCCCCGCTTCCTTTAAGGCTTGCGAGCCCAAGCACCGTCTCCTTCGTTCGCGGAGGGGGCTCATGCTTTTGGCAGACTAGCAAACTCACCAAACAATTCTAAAATTCGATTGCGGCGCCTAGCGCGCCGCCGACTGTCAATACGAACGTTCGGGGTTTCCAAAGCCTCCCCGTCAGATGTGACGCCGTCCATCCAATCGCTGATCGTTTTTGCTTGGGAGCAAGACATGGATGGCACGGTTCTCGGACTTTATCTGTTAGCGACGTTTATCGGCGGCACGACGACCGGTATTGCCGGCTTCGCCATGGGCCTGGTGGTATCCGGCGTATGGTTGCACATCATAACGCCGATGCAGACCGCTGCCCTCATCGTGGGCTACGCTCTGCTGTCGCAGACCTTCACTATTTGGAAGCTCCGGCACACGCTGAGTTGGCGTAAGGTGATGCCGTTCATCGTCGGCGGCGCAGTTGGCGTGCCGCTCGGCACGATGCTGCTGGCCTATATCAATCCAGCGTATCTGCGAATCGGAATCGGTGTGCTGCTGGTGCTGTACAGCATCTACGGCCTGGCAAAGCCGGCGTTCAAACCGATACAGGCCGGGGTTCCGGCCGATACCGGCATCGGCTTTCTCAATGGATTGCTCGGCGGAATGACCGGCCTTGGCGGCATTGTCGTGACCGTGTGGGTCCAGTTGCGCGGTTTGCCGAAGGACGTGCAGCGCGGGATTTTCCAGCCGGTCATTCTGGCGGCGCAGGCGATGACCGCGTTATCGTTGGCGCTGGCCGGCGCTTATACGACCGAGACCGTCAAGCTTTACCTGTACGGTATACCGGCGCTGGCGACCGGCGTGTGGATCGGGCTCAAACTATACGGAAAGCTCGATGAAGCCGCCTTTCGCAAGGTTATTCTCGTCTTGCTGCTGATCTCCGGATTCTCCCTGGTCGTGCCGGCATCGTTCGTTGCCGGCTTGTTCGCGATGATCCGCTGAGTTAGATTTCTCCAGTGGGGCCAACGACGGTCGCCCCGCGCTCTTGAAGGCTTGCGAGCCCAAGCACCGTCTCCTTCGTTCACGGAGGGGACCCATGCTGTCTCCAAGCTATTCGATCTCACCGAACGATCTCTGGAAAACAATCGCGACGCGCGAAGCGCCGCAACTCGTCGAGGTGCGGCGGCGCGACGCTTACGAGCAGTCGCCTTTGCTGTTGCCGGGAGCGCTCTGGCGCGACGCCGGCAAGACGCATGAATGGTCGGGCGAATTCGACCGCACCCGCGCCATCGCGCTTGCCTGCAAGGCCGGGCACGAAATGAGTCAGATGGCGGTGGCACAGTTGCGCGCCGACGGCTTCGATGCGCGCGTGCTGGAAGGCGGCTACGAAGGTTGGGCCAAAGCCGGCCTGCCCTTCGTGGCCAAGGCCGAGCTCAACCGGCTGGCGCCGCGGCGTCCCAGCCTGTGGGTGACGCGGCGGCGGCCGAAAATCGACCGCATCGCCTGCCCCTGGCTGATCCGCCGTTTCCTCGATGCGCAGGCGCGCATCCTGTTTGTCGATCCCGATCAGGTTCTCAACGTCGCGCGCGAGTGCGGGGCTACGCCGTTCGACATTAAAGACGTCGAGCTGAGCCATGTCGGCGAGCGCTGTAGCTTCGACACCATGCTCAAGCTGTTCGGACTGGAGAGCGAGCCGTCGCTGGCGCGGCTGGCTTCGATCGTGCGCGGCGCGGACACCGCCCGGCCGGACATCGCGCCGGAAGCGGCTGGCCTGCATGCGATTTCGCTCGGCCTGTCGCAGCTTGCCGGCGACGACGACCATGCCCTGCTCGAACGCGGGTTCATGGTCTACGATGCCTTGTTCGCTTGGCTGCGATTCGCCGCCGAGGAAAGGCACAACTGGCCAGTGAAAGCAGCGTGATATGAGCGCAGGAGCAAAACCGACCTTTGCCGAAGCCTTCAAGGTCTGGCTGACGATCGGCTGCATTAACTTCGGCGGGCCGGCGGCGCAGATCGCCTTGATGCATCGCGTCACTGTCGACGAGAAGAAGTGGGTCGAGGAGGCGCGTTTCCTGCACGCGCTCAATTTCTGCATGCTGCTGCCGGGCCCGGAAGCGCAGAAGCTCGCCACTTATCTCGGCTGGCTTCTGCATGGCACGCGCGGTGGGCTGGCCGCCGGCATCCTGTTCGTGATCCCCGGCGCCTTGGTCATGCTGGGCCTGAGCCTCTTGTATGCGCTCGGGCGCGGCATCTCGGCGGTGGACGGCGCGCTGTTCGGCATCAAGGCCGCCGTGCTGGTGATCGTGCTCGAGGCGTTGATCCGCATCGGCAAGCGCGCGCTCAAGAGCAACCTGCTGCTCGCTTTGGCGGCGGCGGCCTTCGTCGGCATTTTCTTCCTGGCGCTGCCGTTTCCGTTGATCGTGGCGGCGGCGGCGCTGGTCGGCTACCTGGTCTCGCGTAAGTCGCCGCAGCAACTTGGATTGTCCGCCAAGAGCGAAAGCGTGCCGCCGCCGGCGCCGGACCGCTGGCGGCATTTCGCCATCGCATCGTTGCTCGGCCTGCTGGCGTGGTGGGCGCCGATCGCGCTCGCCGCGCTGGTGTTCGGACCCAACCACGTCTTGGTGAACATCGGCTTGTTCTTCTCCAAGCTCGCGGTGGTCAGCTTCGGCGGCGCCTATGCGCTGCTCGCCTATATGGCGCAGCAGGCGGTGGAGACCTACGGCTGGATGACCGCGCCGGAAATGGTGGATGGCCTCGGCCTCGCCGAGACCACGCCGGGGCCGCTCATTCTGGTGACGCAGTTCGTCGGTTTCCTGGCCGCGTTCCGCGACGCGGCGCCGTTTTCGCCGGTGACCGCCGGCGTATTGGGCGCGGCGATGACCACCTGGGTGACGTTCGTGTCGAGCATGTTGTGGATTTTCGCCGGCGCGCCGTTCATCGAGCGGCTGCGCGCCAATCAAAAATTATCCGGCGCCCTGGCGGCGATCACCGCCGCGGTGGTCGGCGTCATCCTCAACCTGTCGGTCTGGTTCGCGCTGCATGTGCTGTTCGGACGCGTGACTGAAATGCATGCCGGCCCGCTGCGCTGGTACGCCTTCGATCCGCTGGCGCTCGACATCCGCGCCGCCGTGCTGGCAGCCATCGCGGGCACCCTCGCCTTCGGGCTGCACCGCAGCCTGATCGAAGTCGTGGTGGCGATGGCCGGGCTCGGTATTATCGCGCAATACGCCTTGGGTTAAAGTTCGCGCTTGAGCGCGCTCTCATGCCAGCGGCGCAGCGCCAGATATGAGAGCCCCGACAGCAGGAAGTAGATCGCAACGCCGGCGAGCGACAGCAAGAGCAGCGCGGCGAACATGCGCGGGATGTTGAGCCGGTAGCCGGATTCGGCGATGCGATAGGCGAGCCCCGAGCCGGCGCCGGCGGAGCCGGCGGCGATCTCGGCCACCACCGCGCCGATCAGCGACAGCCCGCCGGCGATGCGCAGGCCGGCCAGCATCTGTGGCAGCGCCGACGGCAATTTCAGATTCCACAGCACCTGCCAGCGCGAGGCTTTGTACAGCGCGAACAGCGCCAGCAGATTGTGGTCGACCGAATTCAGACCGAGCGTGGTATTGGCAAGCACCGGAAAGAACGCCACGATCCAGGCGCAGGCCAGCACCGCCAGCGGCTGCGGCAGGTAGATCAGCAGCAGCGGCGCGACGGCGACGACCGGCGTCACCTGCAAAATTACGGCGAAGGGATAGAGCGACCGCTCGGCCGGACGCCACAGATTGAAGAGTAGAGCGAGCGCCACACCGCCGACGGCCGCCAGCACAAAGGCCTCGAACGTGATGGTCAGCGTGACCAGCAGCGAGCCGAGCAGAAGCGCGGCATCGTTGACGAGCGTCACGATCACCAGACTGGGCGCCGGCACGACATAAGCCGGAATGTCGGCGACGCGAACCGCGCCCTCCCACAAGAACAGAAAATTAACGAGCGTGATGAGCGGCGTGACGATGTTGCGGACGCGTTCGCTCATGCCGCCGCTCCCGCCATCGCCGCCTGCAACGCCTCCGCCACTTGCCGGCAGTAGCCGGCATAATCCGCCGAGGTACGGAAGCGCTCGTCGCGCGGATAAGGCGCGCCGATCTCGATTTCCGCGAACGCCCGACCCGGACGCGGCGTCATCACCACGATGCGTTGCGACAAGAACACCGACTCGAACACCGAATGGGTGACGAAGATCACCGTGCGGCGCAGTTCCTGCCAGACGCCGAGCAGATCGTTGTTGAGCTTGAAACGGGTGATCACGTCGAGCGCGGCGAATGGCTCGTCCATCAACAGCAGTTCCGGCTCGGTGACCAGCGCGCGGGCGATGGAGACGCGCATGCGCATGCCGCCGGACAATTCGCGCGGATAGCTGCGCGCGAAGTCGGCGAGCCCGACGCGCTCGAGCGCGCG
The DNA here is from genome assembly GCA_016201085.1 of Hyphomicrobiales bacterium. GTDB lineage: Bacteria > Pseudomonadota > Alphaproteobacteria > Rhizobiales > Xanthobacteraceae > Pseudolabrys. Next base: position 10,323 of record JACQDO010000284.1, read on the forward strand.
CGCCGCCGCGGCGCCCGCCGACGCATCGTCCGCGTGGGCGAGGTTGAGCGGCAGCCGCACATTGGCGGCCACATCGGCCCAGGGCATCAAGGTCGGGTCCTGAAATACGAAACCGATACGGCCGGCCGCCCCGCCCGGCCATTCGACCGTGCCGGCGGTCGCCGCGCCAAGGCCCGCGACAATGCGCAGCGCGGTCGATTTGCCGCAGCCGGACGGTCCCAGCAATGAGACGAACTCGCCCGGGCGCACATCGAGATTGAAGCGGTCGAGCGCCACCGTGCCGCGCTCGAACGTTTTGCGGACGTTGCGCAGCGAAACGACGGTCTGGCCCGACAATGTCATTTGGGCCGCAACTCGATGCCGACGCCCTTGTTGACGAATTGCAACGTGTAGCCGCGCTTGTAATCGAGGTCGGACTTGACCACGCCGGCGCGCACCATCTTGTCGAAAAAGCTTTTCATGCGCGCATCGGTCATGGCGCCGATGCCGAGCTTGATCGAGTCGCCGGAATCGACGATGCCGTATTCCTTCATCTTGGCGATGGAATAGGCGATCAGCGCGTCGGTCATTTCCGGATTCTGTTTCTTGATCAATTCGCTGCCGGGCCGGCTGTCGCCGTAAAGATAATGATACCAGCCGATGGCCGAAGCATCGATAAAGCGCTGCACCAGGTCCGGCCGTTTCGTCACTAGGTCGCGGCGGGTTTCGATCAGCGTCGAATAGCTATTGAAGCCCTGATCCGCGAGCAGAAATACCTTCGGTTTGAAGCCGCCCTGCATCTCGATGGCAAAGGGTTCGGAGGTGACGTAACCCTGCATCGCGGAATTTTCGTCGGTGAGGAACGGCTGCGGATTGAAATTGTAGGGCCGCACCTTGGTCTCGTCGAAACTATAGTCGGCTCGCAGCCACTGGAAGTAACTGACCATGCCTTCCTTGGAGACGAACAACGTCAGATTCCTCAGGTCTTCAAGCTTCTGCGCCTTGTGCGGATGCGCGATCAGCACCTGCGGGTCCTTTTGGAAGCTCGCCGCCACCGTCACGGTCGGGATATTGTGTTCGACCGCGTCGAAGCTCTGTAGCGTGTTGGCGCTCATGAAGAAGTCGAGCTTGCCCACGGGCAGCAGGATACGGTTGTTCACATTGGGGCCGCCCGGCACGATGGTGACGTCGAGGCCGTATTTGGCGTAAGTGCCGTCGGCGAGCGCCTGGTAGAAGCCGCCGTGCTCGGCCTCCGCCACCCAATTGGTGCCGAAGCGGACCTTGTCGAGCGCCTGGGCGGTTACCGGTGCCAGGCTTAGCGCACCGGCGATGGCCGCGACGGCGACCGTCATGAATTTGGCGAATTGCATTCCATCCTCATCGCGCACGACAGCAGTCAATCTCGCTGTTTCCAGCTAGACTAAGGCAATTGCATCGGGGGGCAAAGATGGACACGGACGTCAAGACCGAAAGCTCGGATAAGCGGCTCAGCAATCTGGTCGCCGTCACTGTGGTAATTCTGTCGGTATTCATGGCGGTGACCAAGATCAAGGACGACAACATCAACCAGGCCATGCAGAAGGCCAAGGCGGAATCCGTGGACGCCTGGTCGGAATATCAGGCCGCGCGCGTCAAGCTGCATGTCGACGAGAACGGGCTGGCGCAGCTACGCCTGCTGGAAACCGCCGGCAATTTCGACCGTGCGCTGGCCGCCAAGCAGGCGGCGGAATACGAGGCCGACATCAAGAAATACGAGGGGCGCTCGAAAGAGACCCGCGCCAAGGCGGAGGGCCTGGAGAAGGAATACGACCGGCTCAACTTCCGCGACGACCAGTTCGACATGTCGGACGCGTTTTCCTCGATCGCCATCGCGGTGGCCGCCGTGGCCGCCCTGGCCGACAGTCTCTGGCTGCTCTACGTGGCCTGGGGCTCCGGCGCCATCGGTGTGCTGTTCGGGTTTGCCGGCTTCGCCGGGCTTAATTTCCGGCCCGAATGGCTGGCGCAACTGCTGGGGACCTGACCGAAAAAGCTCGGATTTTCGGATCGTAGGCCGTCTTTGAACCTTTTGATCTCCGCCCGCGACTGATGGTTACGCGGCCATGACGGCCGCCCCAGTTCAACCGGATGGAGCCCGCCATGACCAAGTCCAAGACCATCGCAGTCGCGCTGAGCGCACTTACGCTTGCCACCGCCTTCACCGCCTTCGGCAGCGAAGCCCAGGCCCGCCCGCGCTGGGGCTGGGGCGTCGGGGCCGGAGTCGCCGCCGGCGTACTGATCGGTGCCGCTGCCGCTTCCAATGGCTATTACGGCGGCTATCGCGAATGCCGCCTGGTCGACCGGCTCGACCGCTGGGGCAACGTTTACACCGTCAAGGTCTGCGACGTGGCCCCGTACTGATCGCCCGTCAACGAGAACTCCGATCGGCGCCCCCCCCCGTCCATCCAGCGCCGATCGATAAGACCCGCCCGGCATGTCCCCGTCCGGGCGGGTCAGCTTTTTGTTTGGTCAGTACTTCCAGATCGAGCGCACGCCGGCGACTTTGGCGTCGGGATAGCGAATGCCTAGCCCGCTCGGATGCATGATGTAGGTGAAGACCGGCTGTATGATCCAACCGGGCACCACCTGCGCCACATAAGTGAACTCGAAGTTCGCTTCGTAATCGCGCGGCGGCGTGGCAAGCGTGCCGAAATTGACCCGATCCTGATCGAAGCCCCGCACGCTGTCGGAGAAGCGCGCATAAATAAACGCCGCACCGAATTTGTCGTCCGGGCGCTTCGGCACCAGCCCGTTGAACACGATGCCGCCGTCGATATAGGCGTCGACCAGGTTGCGGTCGGACGGACTGAGCGAGACGCGGGTATAGACCGAGATGCCGCTGGCCGCGTCGCCTCCCTTCGGGCGATAGAGCTGCTGGTCGACGATGCCATAGATGCCGAGGTCGCCGCGATGCTTGGCCGGAACGCCGTTGCTGGCGGGGCTCGCGAGCGGCACGCCGTTATAGTCGTAGCGCTGATCGTTGAATTGGCCGAGATGGCTCCAGCCGCCGATTTTCAGACTTTGGGCGAGCCCGGTGTCATCCTTACCTTGATTGGAGCGAAATTGCGCCTCGCCATAAAGCAATGCAGGATCGCGCACGCGGAAATTCAGTCCGTAGCGGTTACAAGTGTCCGGATCGCCCGGACAGCGGCCGGCCGGATCGCCGTTGAAGACGGCGAACAGCAGCGTCGTCCCTTTGTCTTTTCCTAAATCGAATCGCAGCCGCGCGCCCGGCGTGGACAGCGGATAGGCCGGCCCACCGCCCGGCTGATTGAACGCCGAGATGGTCGGGTAATCGCTCTGCAGAAACATCGTGCTCAGATCGCTGTAGAAGAATTCGCTGTCGGTGGCAATTTGGCCGATCCGGACGCTCGCCCGACCGTCGAGGAATTTCTTTTCCAGCCACAGTTCCGACAGGCGCGTGGTGGCGTTGGCCTCGATCGCGGCGATGGTGTTCGTGCCGCCCGCGTAGTCGCGGCGGATATACCCGGTGTTGTGGATCTGGAACGCGTTCCAGTAGAGCGTCAGATCCTTGAAGCCGGCGGCCTGTTCGAGATCGGTCGTGACTCGCAGCTCGACCATGCCCTGATCAAGCGTGCCGCGCTTGATCCCGCCCGAGAGATTGCTCAGTACGTCGTTGGTGTAGATCACGTTGAACGTAGCGCCGCGCTGCTCCAGCCACTTGCGCAAGCCGGTCGGATCGCCGTTGTGCGGCAGGCTGGAGGCAATCGAGGCCTCGCTGGGACCGGTGTTTTGGGCCTGCGAGACGTTCTGCGCGAGCGCTGGCGCACTCGCGAGACCGGCCATGACCAGGACGGCAACCCAAAAAATACGCCAACAACGCACTGTCATGACCCGCGCAACCGCCTCGCCCCGTGCACCATATCCATCCGATGGCGATTATAGCCGAGCGGATTGCCGCATCTATCGCGCTGCAGCAAAGACCATAGCCTATGAATTCCTTGTTGCAACTTGCTCCTAACAGGAATGACGGCAACCGGACCAGCAAAGCGCGGTTGTGGCCGGGGTTTACCCCGCCGAAATGTTTATTTCGCGGTAACACCGCAACCGAAGCCTTGCCGCTATAAGGCTGGCCATTGGGGGGCGATCCGGGAGGGGTACCTTGGATCGAGTGGTCGGTAAACTCATGCCGTGGCTCGCAGTGCGACCGCTGGCGCACACGCCGAAGAGCGTGCTCGCCGCCGTCGTCTTGATTTTGTGCATCTTGCTGGCGGTGGCGGCGACGACGGTCGCGCGCCGCGCCGACAAGGTTGCCGAAGCGGATATCTCCGGGCAGAGCCGGCGGGTGGGCGAACTGTATTATCCCACCCCCAAGCAATGGGCCTCGCTCATCACCGAGCCGGTGACCGCCGTAAATTTCCGCACCGAACATCTGACCGAAGGCAAGATCGCGGTCGACGAGGATCGCGCCACGCTGGTGTTCTCGCCCTATGCCGGCCGGGTCATCAAGCTGCTGGCCAAGCCGGGCGACGTGGTCATCGCCGGCCAATCCCTGTTCGAGGTCGAGGCGCCCGACATGGTGCAGGCGCAGAACGATTTCATCGGCGCCATGGCCGGCCTGAACAAGGCGCGCTCGCAGCTCGATCTCGCCGGCATCGTCGAGAACCAGAACAAGTCGCTGTACGAGACGCGTGCGGTGCCGCTGCGCGACCTGCAGCAGGCGCAGGCGGCCAAACTGGCGGCGCAGAACGATCTGCGTTCGGCCGAAACCTCGCTCGAAGTGGCGCGTAACCGTTTGAGGATTCTCGGCAAGACCGACGCGGAAATCAAAACGTTCAGCGAGACCGGCACGATCAACCCGCTGACCACGATCTATTCCCCGATCGCCGGCACGGTGGTGCAGCGCAGGGTCGGCCCCGGCCAATACATCAACACCAGCTCGAACAGCGCCGCCGCCAACGACGCCACCTTCGTCATCGGCGATCTCTCCACCGTCTGGCTGGTCGCCTATGTGCGCGAATCCGAGGCGCCGAATGTACACGTCGGCGCGGCTTTGCATTTCACCGTGCTGGCGTTTCCCGACCGCGTGTTCACCGCCAACATTGCCTATGTCGCGACCTCGCTCGATGCCGCCACGCGACGCCTACTGGTGCGCGCGACGCTCAATAATTCGGAAGGCATGTTGAAGCCGGAAATGTTCGCCAGCGTGACCATCCTTACCGGCGAGGGCGACACATCGCCGGCGGTGCCGCGCGAGGCGGTCATCTATGACGGTCAGACCGCCCATGTCTGGGTCGCGCGCGAGGATCGCTCGGTCGAGCCGCGCAAGATCAAGACCGGGCTGAACAACGGACCAATGGTGCAGGTGCTCGACGGTCTCAAGCTGGGCGAGAAGGTCGTCACCAAGGGCAGCCTGTTCGTCGACCGCGCCGCCGCCGCCAGTTAAATCGCCATGCTCCGCCATCTGATCGCGTTCTGCCTGTCGCGTCGCCCCTTGGCGCTGGTCGCGTTCGCGGCCTTCCTCGGCCTCGGCTACGCCGCCTTCACCACGCTCAATGTCGAAGCCTATCCCGACCCGGCGCCACCGATCATCGAGATCATCGCGCAATATCCCGGCCAGTCGCCGGAGGAAGTCGAGCGCTATGTCACCATCCCGCTGGAAATCGCGGTCGCCTCGACGCCGGGGCTCACTTATATCCGCTCCAACACCGTGTTCGCGCTCGGCTTCATCCGCCTGCAGTTCGAATATGGCCGCGACTACAATTTCGTGCGCCAGCAGGTCACCAACCGGCTGAAGGATGCGACGCTGCCGCAAAACGTCACGCCGGTGATTTCGCCGGCCGGCGGCATCAGCGAGATTCTGCGCTATCAGCTGAAAGGTCCGCCCGGCATGGACCTGATCCAGCTCAAGACGCTGCAGGACTGGGTGGTGGAGCGCAAACTGCGCATCGTACCGGGTGTCGCCGATGTCTCGCCCCTGGGCGGCAAAACCAAGGAATACCAGGCCGAGATCGATCTCGACCGCATGCGGGCCTACGGGCTGACGCTGCCGCAGATCATCAACGCCATCACCACCAGCAACGCCAATGTCGGCGGCCGCACCATCGCGGTCGGCGAACAGTCGGTGAACGTGCGCGGCGTCGGCGTGCTCGGCTCGCTCGGCGATATCGGCAACATCGTGCTCAGCCAGCAGGGCGGGCTGCCGGTGGTGCTGTCCGACATCGCGCGCATTCGGATCGGCTTCACGCCGCGGCTGGGCATCGCCGGCCGCGACAGCCAGGACGACATCATCTTCGGCATCGTGCTCATGCAGAAGCTCGAGCGCACCATGGACGTGGTGACGCGGGTGCGCGCGGCGATCGAGCGCATCAACAACGACGGCAGCCTGCCGCCGGGCGTCAAGATCGAGCCGTTCTACGACCGCGGCGACCTGGTAGCAATCACCGTGCGCACGGTGCTGCACAACATGCTGTTCGGCATCGCGCTGATCTTCCTGATCCAGTGGGTTTTCCTCGGCAACCTGCGCTGCGCGCTGATCGTATCGGCGACCATTCCGGTGGCGCTGTTCCTCGCCGTCATCATCACCGTGCTGCGCGGGGATTCGGCCAATCTGCTGTCGGTGGGCGCCATCGATCTCGGCATCATCGTCGACGGTACCGTCATCATGGTGGAGAACGTCTTCCGCCATATCGCGCATCACGCCGCGCGCCATCCCAACGACCGCGAATCGAGCATGAGCGACCGCCTGCACCGCATCCTCACCGCGGCGGTCGAGGTCGACAAGGCGATCCTGTTTTCGGTGATTATCACCATCGCCGCTTTCATTCCGCTGTTCACCATGCAGGGCGTCGAGGGCCAGATCTTTGGGCCGATGTCGCGCACCTATGCCTACGCTCTGCTCGGCGCGGTGATCGCGACCTTCACGGTGACGCCGGTGATGTCGTCGCTGCTGCTGCCGGAGAAGGTGACCGAGGTCGAGACCTTCCTGGTGCGCAAAATCCGCGAACTTTATCAGCCCATTCTCGTGCTTGCCGTGCGCAATGCACGGCTGGCGGCCATGGTCGCCGTCGCCTTTTTGGTGATCTGCGGCGGCTTAGGGCTGCGGCTCGGCACCGAGTTCCTGCCCAAGCTGGAGGAAGGCAATCTCTGGATCCGCGCGCTGCTGCCGCCCACCATCACGCTCGATGCCGGCCGCGACACCGTCAACAAGATCAGGAACGTGATCGCCAGCTATGCGCCGGTGAAGACCGTGGTGTCGGAACAGGGCCGCGGCGAGGACGCCACCGATCCGGACGGCTCGTTCGTCGCCGAATTCTTCGTGCCGCTCAAACCGTTCGAGGAATGGCCGGACGGCCTGACCAAACCGATGCTGGTCAAGGAAATGGCCGCCCGGCTGCAAAGCGAATTCATCGGCGTCGACTTCAACTTCTCGCAATACATCCAGGACAATATCGAGGAAGCCGTCTCCGGCGTGAAAGGCGAGAATTCGGTCAAGATCTTCGGCCGCGACCTGGCCGAGCTCGAGCGGCTGTCGAAGGCGGTCAAGGACGAGCTCGCCGAGGTGCCCGGCGTCAAGGATCCGGGTGCCTTCAACCTGCTCGGGCAGCCGAACCTGGTGATCGAGGTCGACCGCGCCAAGGCGGCGCGCTACGGCATCACCGTCAGCGACATGAACACCGTGGTGCAGGCAGCGATCGGCGGCCAGGAGGTCACGCGCGTCTATGACGGCGAGATGAATTTCCCGCTCACCGTGCGGCTTGCGCCGCAATACCGCGACAATATCGACGCCATCCGCTCGGTGCCGGTGGCCCTGCCGAATGCCGATCCGAAATCGCCGACCACCTATATCGCGCTCGGCGACGTCGCCAAGGTGCGGCTGGAGACCGGCGCCGCCTATATCTACCGGCAGAACACGCAGCGCTTCGTGCCGATCAAATACAGTGTGCGCGGCCGCGATCTCGGCTCGACCGTGGCCGAGGCGCAGGCGCGCATCGCCAAGAACGTGACGCTGAAGGAAGGCTACCGGCTGGAATGGTCGGGCGAGTTCGGCGCGCTTGAGGAAGCCAAGAAACGGCTCGCCATCATCGTGCCGCTCAGCCTGGTGCTGATCCTGATGCTGCTCTACAGCCTGTTCAATTCGGTGCGCGACAGCCTGCTGGCGCTGTCCGGCATTCCGTTCGCGGCCTGCGGCGGCATTCTCGGGCTCTACGTATTCGGGCTGAATGCCAGCGTGTCGGCCGCCGTCGGATTCATTTCGCTGTTCGGCGTATCGGCGATGGACGGCATCCTGCTGGTCTCCTACATCCGCCGCGCCCTCGATGAGGGCCACGACAAGGAAGAAGCCATCATCGGCGCCGCGCAGACGCGCATGCGGCAGATCTTCATGACCGGCCTGTCGGCTTGCATCGGCCTGGTGCCGGCGGCGATTTCCACCGGCATCGGCTCGCAGGTGCAGCAGCCGCTCGCCTGCGTGATCGTCGGCGGCATGCTGCTGTCGCCGATCTGCAGCCTGCTGGTAATCCCAACCCTGGCGCGGCTGGCCATGCCGGCGGTGCGCAAGTCGCTGCCGACGCGAGGCGCCCGCAAGCCGGAGCCGGCGGAATAATGCTTTCTTACTATGTCGATGAGGGCGCGCTGAAGTTTTCAGGCGGCCATGGAGCGCGTCTCGAATAAAAAAGGCAAACGCCAGTTTTCAATAACGCAACGTAATTCCTAAAAATGCGAAGCCGCTTATGCGACAGTCCGGGAACGCATCCATTACGTTCCATACAGATTGATGACGCTGGACAGGATCATTGTAAAAGCCAAAGCGATGCCCGAGCAAAAAGCGACGCCGACGTACGGCTCCCATTCGGTGTCGGCGAAGCGATACAGCTTGCCATCGCGAGGAAGACAGCGCCAAAAAAACGCGGCCGTTATCAGCAGAACCACGACTCCTGCTACCAATATAGTGACGTCACTCATCGATCCTTCTCCCGCAAATCGTTACGGTCGATTGCCCAAAATCGGGATGCACATGATCGCGAATGCCAGTGCCAACACGGGCATGATGTCGAGCGGATTGACCATTGGGCATCTGCTTCCTTCCATCGCAACCGGCAGCTTCCCGTGCCGGCGATCACGCACCATGATTGCTTTCGAGGCGGATCAGCCAATCCGCCGCCCGGAGCAACTGTTCGCGCTTTCGCCAGTTCGCCTTCGCCCACCAGCGTGTGAGCAGATGCTGCGCCGTCTCCGCTGCTCGCGCCGACGGTCCACGCATCTCGCGCAGCATCGTCAATTCGGCAAACAGGCGCTTGCGTTTGGTTTCAATCAGCGCCGGTCTGCCGCGCGCGGGCTGCGCCTGCGACGTCATGCGAGGCAGAGGGACGCGATTTGAATGCCGCACAATCGAATGATCCCATCGCCCGGGCACGCGAATGCGCTCAAAAACCGAGCGGTTTGACCCTATCGGCGGTGCCGGTAACGAAACCGGTAACTAAGGACGAAATAGACGTAAAATTTCGGTAACAGAGAGCCTCATTGTGGATGACAATTGTCAATCCGCATCGCCGCTCGCCAGCCGATAGCCGACGCCGAGCTCGCTAACCAGGATGCGCGGCTGTTTCGGATTCTGCTCGATCTTGCGGCGCAATCTGCGCACCAGAATCCGCAAGTAATGCCCGTTTTTCATATTGCGGGCGCCCCATACCTCCTTCAACAGGATGTTGTGGGTCACCACGTTGCCGGCGTGTTGCGCCAGCACTTGCAGCAAGCGGTATTCCTTGGGGGAGAGCACGACGCGCGCACCGTCGAGGAAGGCCGCGCGGTTGGCGAGATCGAGCGACAGTCGCCCAATCTTGACGACCGGGTCACCCTGAGTTCCGCGCGCGTGACGTCGGATCGCCGCGCGTGCGCGCGCAATCAGTTCGACCATGCTGAACGGCTTCACCACATAATCGTCGGCGCCGCACTCCAGCAATCTCACCTTGTCCTCGTCGCTGGCGCGCACCGACAGCACGATGATCGGCACCGTCGACCATGCGCGGACCCGTTCCACAATGCTGGCGCCATCGGTGTCGGGCAGATTGAGATCGACCACGATGAGATCGACCTGCCGCAGGGTGGCGGCGCGTAGCCCCGCCTGCCCGGTCTCCTCTTCGAGCACCGTGAATTGCTCAATGTCGAAGCCGGCCCGCAGGAAGCGCCGGATTTGCGGATCGTCGTCGATGATGAGAACGACAGGCGGTGTCTCAGTCATCGGCGTGCTCGTCGGATGGTGGCTGGGCCTTGACCGGCAAATCGATTCGGAACGAGGTGCCGTGTCCCGGGCCCGGACTGAACGCTTGGACGCGCCCGCCACAGGCCTCGATCAACGCGCGTGCGATCCAGAGACCGAGACCAGATCCGGGAATGGTGCCGGCATTGCGCGGGCTGCGGTAAAAGCGTTCGAATATCCTCTCGGCCTCGCCGAGCACGAGACCTTCGCCCTCGTCGGCAACCGTGATTTGGATCGTATCGCCGGCCTGCGCCGCGCCGATGGAGATCGGCGGTCCAGGCGGTGAATATTTCACCGCATTCTCGATCAACTGATCCAACGCGCTTTCGACCAAAGTTGCATCGACATAGACCAGCGGCAAGTCGTCGGCGACCGCCAGCGACACCGCGCGATTCGCCAGCAGCCATCGTTTGCGCGCCAGCGCGCCGTTGACGATATCCTCGGGATCGACCCATTCCCAATGCGGCCGGATTCCTTCGCTGCTGATGCGAGTCGCATCGAGCAGGTTCTGGATATCGCCGTTGAGCCGCTCGGCTTCGTCGCGCACCACACGCACCAGGGACGACAAATGCTCGTCGTGACCGATCGTCGGCGAGCGGGCAAGAATTGAGGCAGAACCCACGATCGAGGCGAGCGGCGTGCGCAATTCGTGCGAGACCGAACCGATCAGGGCATCGCGCAGGCTTTCGGCCTGCGCCCGCATCTTCGCCTGCAGAACCGTCACGGCGAGCTGACCCGTGACGATGGCGACAATGATGAACAGCACGAGGTCGATGGCCTGGTCGGGATTGTGCACTCGGAAGTCGAATATCGGCGGATAGAAGAAGAATGCCGGAGCCGCGACGCCCGCGATGGCGGCACACACGGCCGGAATGACGCCCCAGCGCAGCGCGGCGACCAGCACAGGGATCAGATAAAGGATCGTGACGTATTCGATCTTGAAGAACAGCAACACAATGCCGATCAACACGGTGACGCCGGCGACAAGCGGCAGCGACAAGGCGATGCCGACAAGCGTGTCGACCAGCCAGCGGGCGCGCGGTCCGTTTAACAACTCCGGGCGAGGCATTCACGTCGCCATCTGGCTGCTCGTTTATGAGTCGACGCTCGCATCCGAAACCGGTTCCCATCCCCGGATCAAGCCCAAAGTCAGGCTTTGCGGGATCATGCGCTAACCGGCCCGCTTGGCCGGCGACACCAATGCTCGCGCACGCTCGAACAGCTTCGAGATCACCGGCCAGAACAGCAGGATAAAGGCGAGCGTGGTGATCGAGCCGACCAGCTTGTTCGACCAGAACACGCGCAGGTCGCCGCCGGCCCCGATCATCGCCAGGCGGAAGGCGTCCTCGGCACGGGAGCCCAGCACCAGCGCCAGCGTGAACGGCGCCAGTGGAATGCCGATCTTCTTGAACACATAGCCGACCACGCCAAACAGCAGCATCAGCCAGATGTCGAACATGGCATTCTGGATGGCATAGGCGCCGATGGCGCAGGACACCACGATCATCGGCGCGATGGCCGCGAACGGCACGCGCAGCACCGCGGCGAACACCGGCACGGTGGAGAGCACCATCACCAGCCCGACGATGTTGCCGAGATACATCGAGGCGATCAGGCCCCAGACGAAATCCTTGTGCTCGACGAACAGCAGCGGCCCGGGGTTGAGCCCCCACACCATGAGGCCGCCGAGCAGGATCGCGGCGGTGCCGGAGCCGGGAATGCCGAGCGCCAGCATCGGCAGCAGCGCCGCGGTGCCGGAGGCGTGCGCCGCGGTTTCCGGCGCGAACACCCCTTCGATGCGGCCCTTGCCGAAGCTTTCCGGATCCTTGGAGAAGCGCTTGGCGAGATTGTAGCCCATGAAGGAAGCGGCGATCGCCCCGCCCGGCGTAATACCGAGCCAGGCGCCGATGGCCGAGGAGCGCAGCAGCGTCACCCAGTATTTCGGCAGGTCCTTCCAGACACTCAGCACGACGCGGAGCGAGATGCTCGCCGCATGTCCCCGCAACGCCAGCCGCTCCTCCATCGTCAGCAGGATCTCGCTGATGCCGAACAGGCCGATGACGGCGACCAGGAAGTTGATGCCGCGCAAGAGCTCGGCCGAGCCGAAGGTCATGCGCAGATTGCCCGACACGGTATCCATGCCGATGCCGGCCAGCAACAGCCCCACCGACATCGA
>JACQDO010000285.1 GCA_016201085.1 Hyphomicrobiales bacterium
ACGCTCAAGCTCGACTTTGTCGAGATCAAGCCGATGCACAAGGCGTTCAAGCCGATGGTGCGCGAGCACGCCTTTGACGTGAGCGAAATGGCGCTGGTCACGTTCTTCCAGGCGAAGGCCTACAACAAGGGTCTCAAGCTGCTGCCGGCCGCCATGCTCGGCCGCTTTCAGCATGGCACCTTTCTGTATAACGCCGAGCGCGGTAAGTTGGCGCCCGCCGATCTTGCCGGCCGTCGCATCGGCGTGCGCTCCTGGAGCCAGACCACCGGCGCCTGGATCCGCGGCATCGTCGCCAACGACTATGGCGTCGACATGAGCCGGGTGCAGTGGGTGACCTTCGAGGATGCCCATGTCGCCGAGGCCAAGGACCCGCCCGGCGTGATCCGCGCTGCGAGCGATCGGGACATCACCCAGATGCTGATCGACGGCGAACTCGATGCCGCGATCTACGGCGCCGAACTGCCGAAGGACGCGCGGCTTAAGAGCGTCATCGAGGACCCCGACGCCGCGGCGCGCGCCTGGTACGGCAAGCACGGCCTGGTGCCGGTCAATCATATGGTGGTGGTGACGGACGAGTTTGCGCGCGCCAACCCTGCCGCGGTGGCCGAGCTCTACCGCATGCTGGAGGCGGGCAAGCAGGCGGCGCCGCCGGCGGAAGGCCAGATCGACACGGTGCCGTTCGGCCGCGAGGCCAACCGGCGCTGCCTGGAGCTGCTCATCTCCTATTGTGTCCAGCAGAGCCTGATCCCGCGCCGGCTGGAGGTCGACGAGCTGTGGTAGCCGGCTGCGCGCGCGGTAGCTTGGCTAATCTACACGGCGCGGTTACATTCCAAGTTTCCAACGGACAGAGATGACCAAAAGAAGTTCATCGGTCTTTTTCGGGAGCACATAATGTCGTTTCGCAGGCTATGCCGCGCTGCCGTGCCAGCACTCCTGATCGCCGCAACCGCGTCGGCGAACGCGCAGCAATATCCAACCCGGGCCATTCGCGTGATCAGCCCCTATCCGGCCGGAAGCGCCTCGGACACCGTCACCCGCGTGGTCATGGACCAAGTCGCGCAGAAGATCGGCCAGCCAGTGGTGATCGAGATGCGGCCCGGTGCCGGTGGCAGCATCGGCTTTGGTGCGGTCGCCAAGTCGGAGCCGGACGGCTACACGGTAGCGACCAGCTCGTCGTCGATGGCGACCGAGAGCGTGCTGCACAAGACCCTGCCGTACGATCCGGTCAAAGACTTCGTTCATGTGGTCCTGCTCGGGACGTCGCCGAATATTCTGGTTGCCTCCGCCAAAAGCGGGTTCAAGACCGCGGCCGATCTGGTCGCCGCCGCCAAGGCGAAACCTGGGTCGTTGACGTTCGCATCCGCCGGCATCGGCTCCTCGTCGCACATGGCGGCCGAGCGTTTCCGTTTGGCCGCTAAAATCGACGTCCGCCATATCCCGTTCAAGGAAGGCGGCCTGATGCAGGTGATGGCGGGCAATATCGATTTCTACTTCATCCCGCTGGCGGCGGCGGCTTCCGCGCTCAAGAACGACAACCTGGTCGTATTGGCGATCAGTTCGCCGAAACGCTTGGCGCTCCTGCCAAACGTGCCGTCGGTCACCGAGCTCGGCTACCCCGACGCCGTCTTCCGCTTCTGGAATGGTATATCGGCGCCGGCCAAGACGCCGCGCGAAGCCGTCAACAAGCTGCATGACGTCGCCAACGAGGTGCTGAAGGACCCGGTGTTGCAGGAAAGGCTCGCCAAGCTCGGCGTCGAACCGGCGCAGATGAGCGTCGAGGAATTCGACAAGTTCTTCAAAGACGATCTTGCCGCCACGGTGGAGCTCGCCAAGCAAGCCGGTCTTAAGCCGATCGATTAAACTGCGACAGCACCGGCCCGCCCACCAAATTCGATTTGCCGCTCTCGCTAGGCGCGGTCGTTTAAAACGTTAGGAACCCCTCACAATGGCCATCACTCCGCCCCGCATCGGCCCGCAGCCGTGGGAAGTCGTGCGCAGCAAGCTCGACCAGTCGCTGCCCTTCGCCAATATGCGCGACACGCCCTATTACCGCGATGCCGTATGGGAGCAGTTCTCCAAGGCCGAATACGAGCGCCGCTATCGCGCCTTGCGCGACAAGATGCGCGAGCAAAAACTCGACGTCGTCATCGTCCCGGGCGGGCCCAGCCACTGGAGTTTCGGCGGCGGCATGCTGTGGCTGACCGGCCACTGGGAATGGCATGCGCTTTCAAGCTACGTGCTGGTGCCGCTCGAAGGCGAGCCGACCTTGATCTATTCCATGGGCGGCACGCATGCCGAAGCGGTGCGCCGGCAGGTCGAGGTAGCGGTCAAGGACGTGCGCCACAGCCGCAATGGGCGCTACGCCGATATCATGGTCGAGCGCATCCGCGAGCTCAAACTCGAGCGCGGCCGCATCGGTCTGATGGAGATCGATCCGCGTCATTCCGACTATCTGCCGGTCAATCAGTACAACGTGCTGCGCGAGAATCTGCCGGACGCCGAGCTGATCTTCACCTCAGGCTTCTTGCACGAGCTGCTGTCGATCCACAGCGCCGAGGAGCTCGACTGCGTGCGCAAGGCCGGCGTGCTGTGCAAGAACGCCATGGAGGCGATGATGGCGCGCGCTCGTCCGGGCGTGAAAGAGTACGAGCTGCGCGCGGCGGCGGGCGCCGCCATCATGGACGGCGGCGGCGATATCGATTTCCTCATCATCGGCTCGACGCCGATGGCCAACCCGTCGATGATTTTCGGCAACCCGCGCCCTTCCGGCCGCGTGCTGCAAAAAGGCGACATCATCAATATGGAGCTGGCCGCCGGCTATCGCGGCTACACGGCGCAGATTGGCTCGCCCATCTGCGTGGGCGAACCAAATGAAATGGTGAAGAAGTTCTGGAACGACATCACGCTGCCTGGCTACCGGCGCATCGTTGCCGAGATCGCGCCGGGCAAGCCAGTGGAAGCCATGCGCACCGCCAGCAAATTCTTCCGTGACAATGGCTACCAGTCGCGGCCGACCCAGTGCCACGGCATCGACCTCGTCACCGACAAGCCGCACGTCGTCGCCGAGCACGTATCGGCGGAAGCCTTTGAGCAGGTGTTGAAACCCGGCATGGTGATCATGGCCGAACCCAATCCGATCACGCCGGACGGGCTGTTCGGCATTTTCCTCGGCCACACCTTCATCGTCACCGACAGCGGGCACGAGGTCTGCGACGACTTCCCGCTGGAGATCGCGGTGGCGCGGGGCTGACTTGCGCCGCGCGGGAGTCTGGAGCGCGATGGGTCGTTCACGCGATGGGATTTTGGCTGAGACGGATCCCCAAAAGCCATAACGGGCAGACCGTCGTCCGCCCGTCACAAGCTCTCGGATCCATTTCCGGGCCGCACGCGTGAGCGCGCAACACGGTACCCAGTAACTGAGAGCCAGGGCCGGCAAACATGGACCACGACTGCTGCAAGCAGCAGCCACGTTCCATGCCCGCTCCGGTCATGGCGGCCATCCGTGTCCGGCGTGAGCCGAAGATGGGTGACCTGAAGTGAATGCTACGCGGCTGCATTGACGGCGCAAGGGCGAAGACAACGCGGTTGATAACATTGGGGATGAAATGTGATGCTTGGCATCATCCCAAAATCGTGCCCTTGCCGCGCCCGTCCTTGCTCTGCTCGATCATCACCGTGTCGTGCTTGAGCGCGAGCTGTTTTGTCAGCTCGGCGTTCATCAGCTGCTCCTGGCTGAGCGCATGCATGGCGGCGAACATGCCTTCGGTGCCGGCCGGGCTGTAGATCATCAGCATGCGAACGCCGTCCTTCGCGGTGACCCGATGCGGCACACCGGGCGGGATGTGCACGCATGAGCCTTTGCCGGCGTGGAACAGCTCGTCGCCGACCTGGAAATCGGCGCTGCCGTCGAACACGTAGAACGTCTCGTAGGCCTTGATGTGGTAATGCGCGCGCGACTGGAAGCCGGGCTTGCAGTTTTCCTCCACCACCTCGAAGGTCTGGCCGGTGTCGGCGCCGGTGATCTTGACGATCACCTCATTGGCCTTGGCGTAGATGTTGCCGGCGCCCGGCGGCGAATGCTTGCCCTTGGCTGACATGTTGGCTCCCTGGCGGCCGTTGTCTCTGCGCGGCTTGCCAATAACACTAGCGTGCCGCGCGCTGCATTGCAGCACAGAACAAGCCTGGGCCTCTTGACAATATTCCCATAGGACTATATACAAACAACGTTTATGCCCGCACCGGGGCGGCGTCTCGAGCGCCGGCTCGATGCGGGCCGGTGGCCAAGGTGGAGCGCCGGGAGGCGCTGCGCCCTACGTCACTGGGCGCGCACGCCCCGTAAGCGGTCTCCCCTGGTAACAGGGACCAGGCCGTGGGCGTGCAGGCGGGCCGATCGCAAGGCTCGCCTAAAGGGGCCTCGCAAGCCTCTGGCGCCTCCCGCCGCTCCACCGGCCCCCGTCGCGGGGGCTGCGCCCCGCTGGGAGGCGGGGCGGCGTGGCATAGCTCGGGCGCATGCGCGCCGCGAGAACGCGGGTGCTTGCGCGCCTGCGCGGAATAACGGAAATGTGGGACGAACAAGGGGTTCGCTCATGACGATACCGTCGGCCCACGACCGGCTCGAGGCGGCGCTGGCGCACATAGACGATGTGAGCGGCGAGGGCGCCCGCACCTGCCTCACGGTCTATCGCGAAGCCGCGCACGCGGCCGCTACGGCCGCCGATGCGCGCCATCGCGCCGGCATTTCGCTGGGGCCGCTCGACGGCGCGATCGTGTCCATCAAGGATCTGTTCGACGTCGCCGGCGAGGTGACCCGCGCCGGCTCGAAGGTATTGGCCGAAGAGGGCAAGCCGGCCGAGCGCGATGCGCCGGTGGTTCGCCGGCTGCGCGCCGGCGGCGCCATCGTCATCGCCAAGACCAACATGACCGAGTTCGCCTTTTCCGGCGTCGGCATGAATCCGCATTACGGCACGCCCGGCAATCCGGCCGACCGCGCGCGCATTCCGGGCGGCTCCACCTCGGGCGGCGCGGTGGCGGTGGCCGATGGCATGTGCGAGATTGCCATCGGCAGCGACACCGGCGGTTCCACCCGCATTCCCAGCGCGCTGTGCGGGCTGGTCGGCTTCAAGCCGAGCCGCCAGCGCATTTCCATTGCCGGCGTGTTTCCGCTCGCCGCCAGCATCGACTCGGTCGGTCCCATCGCGCGCAGTGTCGCCGACATCGCCAAAGCCGATGCGGTGATGGCGGGCGAAGATTATGCACCGCTCGAGCCGGCTCCGCTCGCCGGTCTGCGCATCGGCATCGCGCAGGGCGGGCCGCTGGAAAATCTCGACGAGACGGTGGCCAAACGTTTCCCCGCCGCCATCGACCGGCTGGAGCAGGCCGGCTGCCGGCTATCGAACGAGAAACTGGCGCCGCTCGACGGCCAGGCGCGCGTCAATGCGCGCGGCGGCGTACAGCCGGTGGAAGCCTTCGCCCTGCATCGGGATCGCTTGGATAGGCGTGGGCTGGACATCGATGCGAACGTGCGCGGACGGCTGGAGCGGGCACGTGGCATCGGCGCCGCCGACTTTATCGACATGATCAACGAACGCGCCGCGCTGATCGCGGCGATGGATGCGCGGCTCGCCGATATCGACGTATTGGCGCTGCCGACCACGCCGATGGTGGCGCCGACCATCGCGGAGATGACGGCGCCGGATGTGTTCGCGCGCAAGAACGCCATGCTGCTGCGCAACACATCGATCGCCAATTTCTTCGATCTTTGCGCCATCTCGCTGCCGCTGCCGCGCGAGGGCGGCCTGCCGACCGGGCTGATGCTGTTTGCACGTAATGGCCACGACCGGCGGCTGTTTCGCATCGCGGCGGCGGTCGAGCGGTTATTGGCGCTTGAGCGGTCATTACGCTGTTGACGGAATTGTTGTCAACGTCAAACAATATAGCCGTGGTTGCTGCCGCCGTTCGACAGGAACGGCCGGGGACGGGCCGTCGCCGAGCAGGGAGGGGCGTCAATGAACGTTCTTTGTATCATGCTTCGAGAGCGGTATAAAATCACAGAGGTAATTACCCCCGACGATCTAACCCCCGCGCACGATCAACAAATTTCAGGAGAGGTTGATCGTAAGATAGATCGAGCCAACTTCGGGTTAAGGTCATGACTAAACAGACCTCGATTCCAAAAGCGTATCAACTCGCGCTCGAAGGCTTTGCTCTCGAAAATGATACCGCCTCATTGCGCCAGGAGATATGGCTGCTCTTGGCTCCGAATATGGATCGAATTGTTGAAAGCTATATCAAGAAGACAACAAAAATCGCGCCCTATTATAATGAAATGATAAATTGTAACGTTGACCGCATCAGAGAAATGCTTGCTGTGTACACCGAGAGGCTTTTCAAGAATGCATTTGATGCTCAATGGGTTGCCGACACCAAAGCACGAGTGGAAGCTGAAATAGCCTTTGGCTACGACATGCGACTGCGTGGCGTTGTCGCCCAATGTGTACTCACCGAACTCTGTAAAATCGTCGAAAACCGTTATCGCTATTCAGTTCGGAAAGCCGCGCGGCTTATCGATATTGCAGCACGTGTGCTGATGATGGACATGGCTAACTCAGCGGCGCTCCATCACCACGAGGAGGTCCGCAAAACACAGGCGCAAGCAAACAGACTTGATTCTGCAATCGTAAATTTTGGTGAGACGGTAGAAAGTGTTCGCCGCGCTATAGGATCGTCTTTCGACACGCTTAGCAAAACATCCGATCGATTAACAAATATTGCCAACAATGCAGCGGATCATGCGGTTAAAGGAACGCAAACAGCGGATGAGGCAGCCTTGAATGTCACTGCTATGGCGACCGCGACTGAAGAATTGACGGCGTCAATTTCAGAGATCCACCGGCAAGCAGCTAAAAACGTTGTGGAGGCGGAAGAGGTCGCTTCCAATGCAAGGGATATGAATGCCACCGTAGCGATGCTTTCTGATGCAGTGGACAAGATTGGTTCGATAGTTGATTTCATTGCAAAAATTGCAGCACAGACGAAATTGCTTGCATTAAACGCCACGATCGAGGCCGCGCGGGCCGGAGACGCGGGAAAAGGATTTGCTGTCGTTGCTGACGAGGTAAAATCTTTGGCGGCGCAAACATCTAACTCAGCTGAGGACGTAGGCGGACAAATCGCCGTTATTAGAGAAGTAACAAAAAAGTCGATTGAAAAGATTGACGTAACCAGCCGTAAGATTGCTGATATTGCAAATATATCGAAATTGCTTGAATCGGTAGTGGTTGAGCAAGCCGCCGCATCCGGCGATATCTCGGAAGGTGCAAATAATGCCGCGCGTAACGCTACAAGCACTGCGGAAAAACTGAAAATATTAGCCGGTGATGTCAGGGGCACGCAAGATATATCCAAATCAGTGATCGATTCAGCGCAAGAACTTTCCAAATGCATGGCTGAATTGGATGTGGCCATGGAGAAACTGCTCAAAGCGTCACAGCAGAGCGGTCTAAAAAAATTTATCGATCTAAAAAAAGTGTCGTCGCCTAATCAGTCTTTCAGCGTAATTTGAGACCTACCGACATTTAACCGCACGTACCGACGCGTACCTCTCAAAATGAGCAATGGGACGGAGCGCGCTGGTCTCATAATCGGCCTCCTTTTGCGCCATAATCACCGCGAAAAGAGGCCATTAATGGCTATTGACGAAAGTTGTTGTCATTGTCAACAATGTGACATGATCGGTAGGCCGTTCGTGGGGCAACGGCTGCCGAGGGTCGGCAACGCGGCGGCTGCAAGGCCGCGCCAAGCGCAGTTTTTCGAGCTTGTTAGGACCGGAGTAAATCCGGCATCATCCAGAGCAACGGCCGAGGTCTAGGCCAAGGGAGGAATTCCAATGAAACGCAAATCACCATCGAATACCGCGAATTTAACGCGCCGTAGCTTCAGCGCCGGGCTTGGCGCTGCCGGTTTTGTCGCCGGGACCGCGCCTTTCAACATCGTGCGCGCGCAAGGGGCGGCCTTGAAAGTGGGCGTGCTGCTGCCGCGCTCCGGCTACCAGGCCGGCATCGGCCAGGACTGCCAGC
>JACQDO010000286.1 GCA_016201085.1 Hyphomicrobiales bacterium
GCGCTCGGCCGCCAGCTCGCCATGCACGTCGCCTCGGCCAATCCACAGGCGCTCGATGCCGCCAGCCTCGATCCGGCAGCGGTCAAGCGCGAGAAGGATGTGCTGGCCGACAAATTCCGCCAGCAGGGCAAGCCGGAAAACGTCATCGAGAAGATCGTCGAGTCAGGCCTCAAGACCTTCTACAAGGAAGTCTGTCTGCTCGAGCAGGCCTTCATCTTCGATGACAAGAAGTCGGTCGCGCAGGCGCTCAAAGAGGCCGAAGGCAAGGTCGGCGGCGCCATCAAGATCACCGGCTTCGTGCGCTACGGACTGGGCGAGGGCATCGAGAAGCGGCAGGACGATTTCGCCGCCGAAGTTGCGGCCGCAGCCGGCCCGAATTGAGCGGGGTATGGCGGCGGCGCACGGCTGCCGGCAATCCCGGCAAAATGTTAGGTAGGGCTATGATTCGACCGGCCCAGGTCGGGCCCTCACGAGGATCGGGAACGTTATGAGTGATCCGGTCTACCGTCGCGTCATCGTCAAGCTGTCCGGCGAAGCGCTCACCGGCGCCGAAGGCTTCGGCATCGACCAGGCCACCGTCGAACGTATCGCCGCCGATCTGGTGGCGGCCTGCGCGCTCGGCGTCGAACTCGGCGTCGTGGTCGGCGGCGGCAACATCTTCCGTGGCGTCGAGGTGTCGGCGCGCGGCGTGCCGCGTCCGGTCGGCGACACCATGGGCATGCTGGCGACGGTCATGAATTGCCTGGTGCTGGAAGCCGCCATCGAACGGCTGGGCCGCGAGGCGCGCACCTTGTCGGCGCTCGCCATGACGTCGGTTTGCGAGACCTATAACCGCAAGCGCGCGCTGAAAAATCTCGGCAAGGGCCGTGTCGTGCTGTTCGCCGCCGGTACCGGCAATCCGTTCTTCACCACCGATACCACCGCGGTATTGCGCGCGGCCGAACTCGACGGCCAGGCGGTACTCAAAGCCACCAATGTCGATGGCGTTTATACCGCCGATCCCAAGAAGGACCCCAAGGCCAAGCGCTACGAGCGTCTCAGCCATCAGGAGGCGATCGAAAAGGACCTGCGGGTGATGGACGGCGCCGCCTTCGCGCTTGCCCGGGAAAACCGGATGCCTATCATCGTATTCTCAATCGCCGAAAAGGGCGCCATCGAGGCCGTTCTTCGCGGCAAGGGGCGCGCGACCATCGTTGGCTAACGCATGATCCCGAAAAGTGGGAACCGGTTTTCGGATAAGATCATGCGTCAATCAAAGAAGGACGAGCGTGCGCTGTACGGGGGATCGCCATGGTGAACGCAACGCACGATATCAACGAGATCAAGCGCCGCATGCAGGGTGCCAGCACGGTCTTGAAGACCGAATTGTCCGGCCTGCGCACCGGGCGCGCCTCCGCGCATCTGCTCGACCCGGTCATGGTCGATGCCTATGGCGCGGAAATGCCGCTCAACCAGGTGGCGACCACCAGCGTGCCGGAACCGCGTCTTATTTCGGTCAATGTCTGGGACCGTTCATTGGTGCACGCGGTGGAAAAGGCGATCATCAATTCCAATCTCGGCTTGTCGCCGGCGACCGAAGGGCAGACCATCCGCCTGCGTATCCCCGAGCTCAACGAGGAGCGGCGCAAGGAACTGGTCAAGCTCGCGCATAAATATGCCGAGACCGCGCGCGTCGCGGTGCGACACGTGCGGCGCGATGCCATGGAAGTGCTCAAGAAGCTCGAGAAGGATCACAAGATCAGCAAGGACGACCACGACCGTTATTCCGTCGAGGTGCAGAAGGCGACCGATAACGGCATTGCCGACATCGACCATCTGCTAGCGGCTAAAGAAAAGGAGATCCTCACCGTCTGAGGCATATCCGCATGTCCGAGGCAGACATCCAGCCCGCTGCCCAAGCCGTCGCATTCGAGGTCCCGCGCCACGTCGCCATCATCATGGATGGCAATGGCCGTTGGGCTTCGGCGCGCGGACTGCCGCGCGTGGAAGGGCATCGGCGCGGCGTCGAGGCGCTGCGGCGCACCATCCGCGCGGCCGGCGAGATCGGCATCCAGGTCATCACCATCTTTTCCTTCAGCGCCGAGAACTGGTCGCGGCCGCCGAGCGAAGTCCACGAGTTGATGAGCCTGTTGCGCCGCTTCATCCGCAACGATTTGGCCGAGCTGCATAAGAGCAATGTGCGCGTGCGCATCGTCGGCGAACGCGAAGGGTTAGAGCCCGACATCGGCCGGCTGCTGAGCGAAGCGGAAGAGTTGACGCGCGCCAATACCGGTTTGACCCTGGTGGTCGCGTTCAATTACGGCGCGCGCCAGGAAATCGCCCGCGCCGCGCGCCGCATCGCCGCTGAGGTCGAGCGCGGAACGCTGCATGCGGCGGACATCACCACCGAGACCGTCGGCCGCTTCCTCGACGCGCCCGATCTGCCCGATCCAGATCTCATCATCCGCACCAGCGGCGAGCAGCGGTTGTCGAACTTCCTGCTCTGGCAGTCCGCTTACAGCGAACTGGTGTTCGTCCCGACCTATTGGCCGGATTTCGATCGCGCCGCGCTGGAAGCGGCGATCCGCGAATACCAGCAGCGCGAGCGCCGGTTCGGCGGCCTGGTCGCCAAGACCGGATCCTGAACCCCGTGGTCAAAATCGATCCCGTGTCCGGCCCCGGTGCAAACGGGACACGCGCGCCTGCCAACAATCTCACGCTGCGCGTCGCCTCGGCCGTGGTGATGGCGCCGCTGGCGCTGCTGGCGGCCTATCTCGGCGGCTGGGTGTTCGCGCTATTTTGGGCCGGCGCCGCGCTCGCCGTGCTGTGGGAATGGATGTCGCTGGTCAGGGGCCCGCTCTGGATGGGCGCCGGCTTTGGCTATGCCGTCATTCTGTTTGCCGCGCCGGTGATCCTGCGCGGCGATAATGAATTTGGCCTGCTCGCCATCCTGCTGTTGTTCGCGATCGTCTGGACCACCGACATCCTCGGCTATTTCGCCGGCCGCACTTTCGGCGGACCGAAATTGTGGCCCGCGATCAGCCCGAAGAAGACCTGGTCGGGCGCGATAGCTGGCACGCTCGGTGCGGCCCTACTTGCGGTTGCGGTGACTTGGGCATTCGGACGGTTCCACGATGGAACTATTGCGGGGATCGCGTTGTTGCTGTCCGTGGCTGCCCAACTTGGCGATCTACTGGAGTCCTGGATCAAGCGTAAATTCGGCGCGAAAGATGCGAGTCAGCTCATTCCCGGCCATGGCGGCGTCATGGACCGGCTCGACGGTTTCTGGGCGGCAACGCTGCTCGGCTGCCTGATCGGGCTCGCGCGCGGCGGTTTCGACGCGCCGGCCCGCGGGCTGCTAATATGGTGAGCGCATGACGCCAATCGGCCGTTCATCAGCGAGTGCCGCGCGCGCCGAACCTCTGGCGGTCGAAGCCGCGCGCAGCATCACGATCCTGGGCGCGACCGGATCGGTCGGCGGCAGCACCGTCGATCTGATCATGCGCAATCCCGAACGTTATCGCGTCGAAGCGGTGAGCGCGCGCCGCAATGCGGCGGCGCTGGCGAAAATCGCCCGCGCGGTGGGCGCGCGGCTGGCGGTGGTGGCCGATACGAATGCCTATGACGATCTCAAGAACGCTCTCGCCGGTAGCGGCATCGAAGCGGCGGCGGGCGAGGGCGCGTTGCTCGAAGCGGCGCAGCGTCCGGCCGACTGGGTGATGGGGGCGATCAGCGGCGCGGTCGGGTTGAAGCCGACGATGGCCGCCGTCGAACGCGGCGCCACCGTCGCGCTCGCCAACAAAGAATGCCTGGTCTGCGCCGGCAGCCTGTTCATGCGGCGCGCGGCGAGCGCCGGCGCCACCGTGCTGCCGGTCGACAGCGAGCATAACGCGGTTTTCCAGGCGCTCGGCGCCGGTCGCCGCGAGGACGTCAAGCGCGTGATCCTGACCGCGTCGGGCGGCCCGTTCCGCACCTGGACGGCGGAGGCAATCGCGGCGGCAACACCGCAGCAGGCGTTGCGTCATCCGAACTGGTCGATGGGGCCGAAGGTTACCGTCGATTCCGCCAGCCTCATGAACAAAGGTCTCGAATTGATCGAGGCGCATCATTTGTTCGCGCTGGCGCCGCACGAGATCGACGTGCTGGTGCATCCGCAGTCGGTGGTGCATGGCCTGGTCGAGTATCGCGACGGCTCGGTGGTGGCGCAGCTAGGCAGTCCCGACATGCGCATCCCGATCGCGCATTGCCTGGCCTGGCCGAAGCGTATCGACAGCCCGGCGGCACGGCTCGATCTGGCACGGATACGCGACTTGAGTTTCGAGGAGCCGGATCTGGTGCGTTTCCCGGCGCTGGCGCTGGCGCGGCAAGCGATGGCAACGGGCGGGGCGGCGCCGACCGTGCTCAATGCGGCCGACGAGGTGGCGGTGGCTGAATTTATTGCCGGACATATTTCGTTCCCGGCAATTGCCGCGCTGGTGGCGGCAACGCTGGAGGCTGCGGCCAAGCGCGGGCTGCTGGCGGACCCGGCCAATATCGACGCGGCCCTCGCCATTGACCATAGCGCGAGAAGTCTAGCCCGCGAGCTCTTGCCCGAAATTGCCGTAAAGTCACCGTAGTAAGCTTTTACTAACGACGTGGGGCCATAGGGACGGGACGAGGGATTCAGTGATGAGTATGGATTTCATGGGGAGCCTGGGCGGCTACGGCAGTTGGCTCGTCGGCTATGTTGTCCCGTTCTTGTTTGTCCTGACAATTGTCGTGTTTTTTCATGAGCTTGGCCACTTCCTGGTGGCCCGCTGGTGCGGCATCAAGGTGCTGGCTTTCTCCATCGGCTTCGGACCGGAAATTGTCGGCTTCAACGACCGTTACGGAACGCGCTGGAAAATCGCCGCGGTACCGCTGGGCGGCTATGTGAAATTCTTTGGCGACGACAATGCGGCGAGCGTGCCTGACATGGAGGCCGCCGCCAGCATGAGCGAAGCGGAGAAGAAGGACAGCTTCTTATACAAGCCGGTCGGTTCCCGCGCGGCGGTGGTAGCGGCTGGGCCCATTGCCAATTTTATATTGGCGATCGTCATTTTCGCCGGCGTTTTCATGATCGTCGGCAAGCAGACCACGAGCGCGCGCGTCGATGCGGTGCAGCCGGGCAGCGCCGCCCAAGCCGCCGGCTTCAAGCCGGGCGATCTGGTGCTGGCCATCAACGGCCAGGCCATCGAAAGCTTCTCCGACATGCAGCGCATCGTCAGCATCAGCGCCGGCGAGCCGATCGAGGTCAGGGTCGAGCGCGGCGGCGTTCCGATCACGCTCAAGGCGAAGCCCGAACTCAAGGAGATCAAGGACAATTTCGGCAATGTGCACCGGCTGGGCGTGCTCGGCATCAGCCGCTCCATGGCCCCCGGCGACATCAAGACCGAGAAGGTCGGACCCTTGCGCGCCATCGTGATGGGGGCGCAGGAGACCTGGTTCGTGGTCGACCGCACCCTGAGCTATCTGGGCGGGGTGATTGCCGGCCGCGAAGCCGCCGATCAGCTCGGCGGCCCCATCCGCATCGCCCAGGTCTCCGGCCAGGTCGCCACCGCCGGCTTCACCGCGCTTATCCACCTGACGGCGGTACTGTCGGTTTCGATCGGACTGCTCAACCTGTTCCCAATACCGCTGCTCGATGGCGGTCACCTTTTGTTCTATGGAATC
Organism: Hyphomicrobiales bacterium; assembly: GCA_016201085.1. Classification (GTDB taxonomy): domain Bacteria; phylum Pseudomonadota; class Alphaproteobacteria; order Rhizobiales; family Xanthobacteraceae; genus Pseudolabrys. The sequence goes on from JACQDO010000286.1 coordinate 5,671, forward strand.
GAGGCGGCGCGCGGTAAGCCGTTATCGGAGCGCGCCCAGGAGATGGGGTTCCGAATTGGCTTGGCAATCGTTGTCATGTTGATGATTTTTGCAACCTTTAATGACATCCTGCACTTGGCCACCTCCTAAACCGTTGCCCTAGGGCAACTTTTTGAGGGAAAAGGGAAACTTGGGTTGGGAGTTTCGTTTGCAGTGCGGCTAAAAGTCTGTACAAAGCCAAACGAATACAGGGCCGATAGTCTATCGAATCCGCAGCGGGGACGGCCGCAAGGAACAAAAGGGCGCGTTGCGCATGGGACTTAGTGTGCGGTTAGTTCGGGGACTGGCCCTTTGCTGCGTTGTCCTCGGGGGAATGCTTGCCGGTGCGACGTGCTTGACGGTGGCCACGTCAAGCGTCGCAGTGGCGCAGACGGCTAATTCCATCGCCGTGGAGGGAAACCGGCGCGTCGAAGCCGAGACCATTCGCTCCTATTTCAAGAACGGCCCCGGCGGCCGCCTCGGCCCGCAGGAAATCGACGAGGCGCTCAAGGCGCTTTACGGCACCGGGCTGTTTGCCGACGTCCATATCAGTCAGCCGGGTGGCCGTCTGGTGGTTGCCGTGGTGGAAAATCCGGTGATCAACCGGGTAGCCTTCGAAGGCAACAAGAAAGCCAAGGACGAGCAACTCAAGGTCGAAGTGCAGTCGAAGCCGCGCGGTACCCTGTCAAGGCCGACCGTGCAGGCCGACGTACAGCGCATCATCGAGATTTATCATCGCAGCGGCCGTTTCGACGTGCGGGTCGTGCCCAAGATCATCGAGCTGCCGAACAATCGCGTCGATCTGGTGTTCGAGATCAGCGAAGGGGAGAAGACGGGCGTCAAGGATATCCGCTTCGAAGGCGCCAAGGCGTTCTCGCGCGGCCGCCTCAAGGATGTGATCAAGAGTTCGGAAAGCAATTGGCTCAGCTTCCTGCAAACCACCGACATCTACGATCCCGATCGCGTCGAAGCCGACCGCGACCTGCTGCGCCGCTTCTATCTCAAGCACGGCTATGCCGACGTGCGCATCGTCTCGGCGGTCGGCGAGTACGATCCGGCCAAGAAGGGCTTCATCATCACTTTCACCATCGACGAGGGCGGCCAGTATCGCGTCGGCACCGTCGATGTCATCTCCAACGTGCACGCCATCGATCCGGCCACGCTGCGCGGCAGGCTCAAGCTCAGCAACGGCAGCGTATACAACGCCGAACTGGTCGAGAAATCGGTCGAGGCAATGACGATCGAGGCCGCCAAGCGCGGCTACGCCTTTGCCACCGTGCGCCCGCGCGGCGACCGCAATTTCGAGAGCAAGACCATCAATCTCGCCTTCGTGGTCGAGGAAGGCACGCGCGCCTATATCGAGCGCATCAATATCATTGGCAACATTCGCACCCGCGATTACGTGATCCGCCGCGAATTCGATATCAGCGAAGGCGACGCCTATAACCGCGCCCTCATCGACCGCGCCGAACGCCGGTTGAAGAACCTGAACTACTTCAAGAGCGTCAAGATCACCAACGAGCCGGGCTCGGCGCCGGATCGCGTCGTCATCAATATCAATATCGAGGAAATGCCGACCGGCGAATTCTCGGTCGCCGGCGGTTTCTCCACCGCCGATGGCTTCATGGGCGAAGTCAGCGTCGCCGACCGCAATCTCCTGGGACGTGGCCAGTATGCCAAGGCCTCCGTGCAATTCGGCCAGCGCACGCGCGGCATCGACCTGTCCTTCGTCGAGCCCTATCTGATGGGCTATCGCATGGCCGGCGGCATCGATCTGTTCGCGCGGCAAAACCTGGCGTCGTCCTATGTCTCCTACAACAGCCAAACCGTCGGCACCAATCTTCGCCTAGGCTTTGCGCTGACCGAAGAGCTGGCGTTCGCGCCGCGTTATTCGATCTACCAGCAGAAGATCACGCTGCCGGATGCGCTTAACAACTGTATTCTTTCGAGTAATGCTCTGGTCAACGGCGGCAGCGGCGTAACGAGGACCAATGAAGGCGTGTTCAACGCGGCACAAAATACAGATACGGTTGTCAATCCGGGTACACAAGGGGGCTGCTACTACGATGGCGAAGCCACGCTTGCCGTGCGCAAGGAGCTCGCCAACGGCGCCGTTATGGTATCCTTGGTCGGCTATTCGCTGGCCTACAGCACGCTGGACAACAACAAGGCGCCGACCAGCGGCCTTTATGCCGAACTCAAGCAGGACTTCGCCGGCGTCGGCGGCGACGTGAATTTCATTCGCACTACGGCGGAAACGCGCACCTACCACGAAATCTACCCCGACGTCGTCGGCGTGCTGAAATTGCAGGGCGGTCATGTGACAGGCTGGGGAAGCAGGGATCTGCGTATGCTGGATCATTTCCAGATGGGCCCCAACCTGGTACGCGGGTTCAGTCCCGCCGGTCTTGGTCCGCGCGACCTGACGCCGGGCACGACCAACGATGCGCTCGGCGGCAGCATGTTTTGGGGTGCGAGCGTCGAAGCGCAGACGCCGCTCTATTTCCTGCCGAAGGAAGTCGGCATCAAGCTCGCGGCCTTCGCCGACGCCGGCTCGCTGTTCAACTATAGAGGCCCGACCAGTTGGAACGTAACCGGTGAGACGCTGACAGTTGCCGATTCCAATGCGGTCCGCTCGTCCGTCGGTATGGGTTTGATCTGGGATTCGCCGCTCGGCCCGCTGCGTTTCGATTTGGCCTACCCGATCACCAAGGAAAGCTACGATCGGACTCAGATCTTCCGCTTCAGCGGCGGCACAAGGTTCTGATCGTGGCCGCCCTCGGCGGCACGCGATTATTTCATAGAGAGCGAGTCAGGTTCTAGCTCGCATGAACGAGCCGGTATTCTTACGACATAGCCGCGGTCTCACGCTGGAGGTGGTCGCCGGCCTCGTCGGCGCCACGCTGCCGCCGGCGCCGGCGCATGCGCGTCGCATCGTCAATGTCGCGCCGCTCGATCGCGCGGCGCCCTGCGACCTCAGCTTCTTCGACCACCGCAAATACTGCGGCGTGGCGGCGGCGACGCATGCCGGCGCCTGCCTGACCACGGCGGAGCTCGCCAAGGAACTGCCGGCGCGGGTGGTGGCGCTCATCGTGCGCGAGCCCTATCGCGCCTTCGTGACGGTGGCGCGCGAAATGTTCGCGCATGCATTGCGGCCATCCTCGCTTGCTCCCGTGGGCGAGATCAAGGGCGCCCATGTGCATGCCACAGCGCGGCTGGAAGACGGCGTGACCATCGAGCCCGGCGCGGTGGTGGGGCCGCGCGCCGAGATCGGCTCCGGCACGGTGATCGGCGCCAATGCCGTGATCGGGGACGAGGTGCGGATTGGGCGCGACTGTTCAATAGGCGCCGGGGCGGTGCTTGCCGCTACGCTGGTCGGCGATCGCGTCATTATCCATCCGGGCTGCAAGCTCGGACAGGACGGCTTCGGCTTCGTCATGGGCGGCAAAGGCCACCTCAAGGTGCCGCAAATCGGCCGAGTCATCATCCAGGACGACGTCGAAATCGGCGCCGGCACCACCGTCGATCGCGGCGCCATACGCGATACCGTGATCGGCGAGGGCACCAAGATCGACAACCTGGTCCAGGTAGGCCACAATGTCAGTATTGGCCGGCACTGCATTCTGGTGGCGTTCACGGGCATTTCCGGCAGTTCGACGATCGAGGACTTTGTCGTGTTGGGCGCACGTGTCGGCCTGAACAACAATGTCACGATCGGCGAAGGGGCGCAGATCGCCGCGACCAGCAATGTCCACGGCGAGGTGCCGGCAGGTGCGCGCTGGGGCGGCACGCCGGCCAAGCCGGTGAAACTGTGGTTCCGCGAGATGATGATGCTTCGACGACTTGCCCGCGGCAAAAACGGCGCCGGCGCGGAAGCGGACGAATGAGACGATTGCCATGAACGAAGCCGTCAAAGTGCTGGAAGCGGCCGACATCGCGCAAGTGCTCAAGATGCTGCCGCACCGCTATCCGTTTCTCATGGTCGACCGTGTCATCGACATCCGCGGCGACGACCACGGCATCGGCATCAAGAACGTCACCATCAACGAACCGCATTTCCAGGGCCACTTCCCCGGCAATCCGATCTTCCCGGGCGTGCTGATGATCGAAGGCATGGCGCAGACCGCCGGCGTGCTTTGCATCAAGGCAATCGCCACGCCGCAGCCGAAGACGGTATTTTTCCTGACCATCGACAAGGTCAAGTTCCGCAAGCCGGTGCGGTCGGGCGACACCATCGAGTACCACATGACAAGAATCGCGCGGCGCAAGACCATGTGGTGGTACCGCGGCGAAGCCAAGGTGGCCGGCCGGATAGTGGCCGAGGCCGAGCTCGGCGCCATGATATCCGACTCATGAGCACCGCTATCATCGATGCCTCGGCACGTATCGAGACGGGAGCGGCGATCGGCCGCAACGTATCGATCGGTCCCTATTGCACCGTCGGCCCGCATGTCACGGTCGGCGACGATTGCCGGCTTATCGCGCATGTCAACTTGACCGGCCACACCAGTATCGGTCCGCGCACCGTCATTCATCCGTTCGCCTCGCTCGGCTCGCCGCCGCAATCGGTTCATTATCGCGGCGGGCCCACCAAACTTGTGGTCGGCGCCGACTGCGACATCCGCGAAAACGTCAGTATGAACACCGGCACCGAGGACGGCGGCGGCCTGACGCAAGTCGGCGATGGCTGCTTCTTCATGGTCGGCAGCCATGTCGGCCATGACTGCCATGTCGGCAACAAGGTGGTGTTCGCCAACAATACCGTGCTGGGCGGCCATTGCGGCATCGGCGACAATATCGTGTTCGGCGGCGGCGTCGCCGTGCGTCAGTTCGTGCGCATCGGCCAGGGCGCCATGATCGTGGGCCTCTCCGGCATCCGCGCCGATATCATCCCGTTCGGCATGGCGCAGGGGCCGCTGGCGTATCTGGTCGGGCTCAATGTGGTCGGCATGCGCCGGCGCGGCTTGAGCAAGGCCGAGATCCATCGCGTGCGCGCGGCCTATCGGGCGATATTTTTCGGCGATGGCGAATTCCGCGCGCGGCTCGATCGCGTCGAAGCCGACTATGGCGCCGATGCGCTGGTGGCCAAGATCATCGCCTTCATCCGCGCCGGAAAACGCCCGCTCACCATGGCGATCAAACGCGGCGAGGCCGACGAGGACTCATGAGCGCGCTGCCGCCCGCTAGGCAGGAAGGACCGCTCGCGCTTATTTGCGGCGGCGGCAGCCTGCCGCTGGCGGTGGCGGATTTCGTCGGCGCGCGCGGCCGTCAGGTACTGCTGTTCCCGCTGCAAGGCATCGCGCGGCCGGAAGATTATGCGCAGCGCCCGCATACCTGGGTCCGCATCGCGAAGTTCGGCGCCTTCGCGCGCGCCGCCCGCGCCGCCGGCTGCCATGAATTGGTGCTGATCGGCTCGCTGGTGCGGCCCGCCTTCTGGCAACTCCGCTTCGATCTGACGACGTTAATGCTGTTGCCGCGGATAGCGGCCGCCTTCCGTGGCGGCGACGATCATATCTTGTCGAGCGGGGCGCGGCTGATCGAGGAGCAGGGCTTCCGTGTGCTCGGTGCGCATGAGGTGGCGCCAGAAATCATGGTGCCGGAAGGTCCGCTTGGCAGCGCCCAGCCAAACGAGCGAGATCGTGCCGATATCGCCTTGGGGCTGGACTATCTGCACGCCACCGGACCGTTCGACGTCGGGCAGGCGGTGGTGGTGGCGGGACGGCATGTGCTGGCGGTGGAGGCGGCGGAAGGCACCGACCGGATGCTCGAGCGTATCGCCGCCTTGCGCATGAGCGGCCGCATTCCCGCATCGACCGTCGGCGGCGTGCTGGTGAAGGCGCCCAAGCGCGGGCAGGATCGGCGCTTCGATCTGCCCTCGATCGGGCCGCTCACGGTGGCAGGCGCGGTGCGCGCTGGGCTTGCCGGCATCGCGGTGGTGGCGGGCGGCAGCATTATCGCCGAGCCCTCGCAGCTGGTGCAGGCGGCCGACAAAGCCAATATTTTTGTGGTCGGCTTGCCGGCCGGACACGAGCAATGAGCAACGCGACCGGCCCGCACATCTTCCTGGTGGCCGGCGAGGAATCGGGCGACCGGCTGGGCGCTGCGCTGATCGCGGCGATCCGGCGGCGTCATCCCGGCGCCAGGTTCTCCGGCGTCGGTGGCGCCCACATGGCCGGAGAGGGCGTCGCCAGCCTATTTGAACTCGGCGATCTGGCCATTGTCGGCGTTGGCGCGATTGTCACCGGCCTGCCGAAGATCCTCGGCCGCATCACCGCCACCGCCGAGGCGGTCGTTGCCGCCAGGCCCGATGTGCTGGTCATCGTCGACAGCCCTGAATTCACCCACCGCGTCGCCCGCAAAGTGCGCGCCCGCGCGCCAGCCATCCCCATTGTCGATTATGTCTGTCCGTCGGTGTGGGCGTGGCGCTCGGGCCGCGCGCGCGCCATGCGCGCTTATGTCGATCATGTGCTGGCGCTGTTGCCGTTCGAGCCGGCGGCGATGCAAAAACTGGGCGGCCCGCCTTGCACCTTCGTCGGCCATCCGCTGAGCGAGCGGGTCAGCGCTTTACGTCCGAATACCGAGGAGGCGCGCCGGCGTCTGTCCGATCCACCGCTGCTGCTGGTGCTGCCGGGCAGTCGCGCCGGCGAAATCCGCCGCATGGCGGCGGTGTTCGGGGAGGCGGTGGCGCTGTTGTCCGAGCGCGCAGGCCCGCTCGAAGTGGTGGTGCCGGCGGTGCCGCGCTTGGCCGAAGCGGTGCACGCGGCGATTGCGTCCTGGCGGGTGCCGGCGCGCATCGTGACGGAGGGGGCGGCGAAAGACGCTGCCTTCCGCACCGCGCGGGCGGCGCTGTCGAAATCGGGTACCGCGACGCTCGAACTGGCGGTGGCCGGCGTGCCGATGGTGGCGGCCTACAAGGTCTCGCTGCTGGAGGAATGGATCGGCCGCACCTTCATCCGGGTGCCGAGCTATATCCTCGCCAATCTGGTGCTGGGCGAGAACGTGGTCCCCGAATTCCTGCAGCATTTCTGCACGGCGGAAAGCCTTTCCGGGGCACTACAGCCGCTGCTGGGCGAGACACCCGAGCGGGCCCGCCAACTGGCGGCTTTTACCCGGCTCGACGCGCTCATGGACATCGGCAAGGCCGCCCCCAGCGACCGTGCCGCAGCGATAGTCCTGGATTGCGCCGTCCCCTTAACCAACCGAAACGCGAAGCAGTGGCGTTAACGCCCCCAAAAGCGTAGTTTGCCGGGCCGTTTGAAGCCGGCCATGCCCCGGTAGTCAGTGTGGAACCTAGCCCTTTGACCATTCCCAACCGCGCCGCCATCACCGCCGTCCACGGCTATCTGCCGCCGGACCTGCTGACCAATGCGGAACTGGCCAAGATGGTGGACACCAGCGATGCCTGGATCACCGAGCGCACCGGCATCAAGGAACGCCACATCCAGAAGGGCGCCGGGCTCGGCACCTCGCATATGGCGGCGGAAGCCGTGCGCGGGCTGTTGCAGAAGACCGGCACCAAGCCGGAAGAGATCGACCTGCTGATCTGCGCCACCACCACGCCGGACATGCAGTTCCCGTCGACCGCCAACCTTATCTGCGACATGGTCGGCATCAAGAACATCGGCAGCTTCGACGTGCAGGCGGCCTGCTCCGGCTTCCTCTATTCGCTGACGATCGCTTCGCAATTCATCGCCAACGGCACCGCCCGCAAGGTGGTGGTGGTGGGCGCCGACAAGATGTCGACCATCATCGACTACACCGATCGCGCCACCTGCGTGCTGTTCGGCGACGGCGCCGGCGCCGTGCTGCTGGAGCCCAACACCGGCGGCTACGGCATCATGGACACGCTGATCCGCTCCGACGGCGCCGGCATGATCCATCTGCATCAGAAGGCCGGCGGCAGCCGCATGCCGGCCTCCGCCGAGACGGTGGCCAAACGGCTGCACTACGTGCATCAGGAAGGCGCCGCGGTCTATAAGTTCGCCATCGCCAAGATGGCCGAGGTCGCCGGCGAGAGCATGGCGCGCAACAACCTGCGCGGCGACATGATCGACTGGCTGGTGCCGCACCAGGCCAACATGCGCATCATCCATTCCACCGCCGAGCGCATGGGCATGCCGATGGACAAGGTGATGGTCACCATCCACAAATACGGCAACACCACCAACGCAACGATCCCGCTCTGCCTGTGGGATTACGAAGAGAAGCTGAAGGCGGGCGACCGCATGCTTTTGGCGGCCTTCGGTGGCGGCTTCACCTGGGCCGGCGTCTATGTGACGTGGGCTTATGACGGCGCCAGCGCGCCCAAGCTCAACGGCAAGGGCACAAATGGAAAGGGCGGATGAAATCCGTCACAGTGTTCGCCCCTGCGACAGATGAATCAACTCCGTAGCGGCCGCGATCGAATGCGTCCCGGCTCGACAATGGTGTAGCGTCCAAACAAGACGTCTCCGAACCGGTCAATGACTTCGACCAGGCGTTTTTGCTTCAACACGCGCATTTGCGGATCGATGCGCAACAATACGAGTCCCGGCACCGACCTGTCCCTACGAATGACCAGTTCGCCGAAGTCCTTGTCTTCCGTGAGTAGGAGCCGTGCCTCGGCCTGCGCCTGTTCAAGCACGGCGGAATCGATCATCGCCGACGCGATCTCTGCCATATAGACGACATCGTGACCGCGCGACCGTAGGCTGACGACCAATTCATAATCGACGCATTCATCGGCAAGCCAGCGCACGGCTAACTGTAAACAATATCTTCGTCGGCCAGATAGTCGGCGGCAAATGACTGCGCCGCGAGAATATCCTCCCGCGTTA
>JACQDO010000287.1 GCA_016201085.1 Hyphomicrobiales bacterium
AGCCCGACATGGCGCTGGTGCCCTGCTTTGCGCCCGATGACGCATCCTGCACGATTTTCCCGAGCTGCGCGCTGCGCGGCGTGCTTGCGGAAGCGCGCGACGCTTTCCTGGCGGTGCTTGACAAGCACACTTTGGCGGATCTGGTTCGCCCGCGCATGCCGCTGCAGAAACTGTTGTCCACTCCACCGCCCAACAGGATGGCTGCAAGAAGCGCGCGACCGGCCAAGCGAGCTCAGTCGTAGGGCGCAAGTTCGCTCGCCTGCTCAAGTGTCAGCTCGAACGGTTCGTGTTTGTAGCGGGATCGATGGCGGTTATTGAGGTGCGGGCTAATGGAAGGATCGCGACTCACCAAATTACCTGCCGAGTTTTTCGCGGCCGAGATTCAGGCCTGGCACGGCCAGCAGCCGCTCTGGAAAGTATTCTGGATTTATGGAGTCGTTACCAGCAGCGCGCTGATCGCGTTCTACATCATCGGTATTTATGTCGATCGCATCGTGCTCCGCCAGGTGCTGCTGCTTTGCTTCGCCTGCTACACTGTTTGGATTCTCGTCTCGGTTTGGCGGTGCGCGAACAATACCCGCGAGCGATACTGGGGCCTGCTGGCGCGCTTGTTAACTGTGGCTTGGGCCTGCAATACAATCATGGTTCTCATATTCGTCCAGTTCAATCTCATTGTGAAATACCTTCAACATTTAAACGATTGAGGCGCCCTCATTAAAACGCCCTAGACGAAATCGCATTGCGTCATCGATGATCGTCGTAGATATAGCGTCTCGTTAATCGTATGCAGTTCATTCATGATCAAACGACATGAGCGGCTTGGATTTATCCTCGGTTTCTTCGGCATGTGTCTGTTCGCGGGCACCCTGCCGGCGACGCGGCTCGCCGTAACCGGCTTCGACCCGATATTCCTGACGGTTGCACGCGCGGTGCTCGCGGGACTGGCGGGGCTCGTTGTCCTTCTCGTGGTACGACGGCGCGTACCGCCACGATCGCTTTGGTTCGAAATGTCCATAGCCGCCTTATGCACGGTGGTCGGCTTTCCGTTGTTCGCAGCGCTGGCGATGATGACGGTGCCCGCCGCGCATGGCGGCGTCGTGCTCGGTATATTGCCGCTGGCAACGGCGGCCGCGGCGGCGGTCTTTGCGCATGAGCGGCCAAGCCTCGGATTCTGGCTGGCGAGCGCGATCGGCGCGGCGATCGTCTTGACCTTCATGTTGCGCCGCAATTCAGGCGAGACATTTTCCGCGGGCGATTTGTTTCTTCTTGGCACCGTCGCCTCCGGCGCGCTCGGCTACACGTTTTCCGGCCGCCTCGCGGCACACATGCCGGGATGGGAGGTCATATCCTGGCAGGTTGTGATCTCTCTGCCGCCCGCGGCGCTGGCGACATATGCGCTGTGGCCGAACGATATTGCGAGCGTGTCACTTTCGTCTTGGGCCGGCCTCGGCTATGTCGGCTTCGTCAGTCAATACACGGCGTTTTTCGTTTTCAACGCGGCGCTGGCGATAGGCGGCATCGCCCGCGTCGGGCAGGTCATGCTGTTGCAGCCGTTCGTAATCGTGGCGCTGGCGTTGCCGGTGAACGGCGAAGCGATAAATATCGAAACAATTGCATTTGCGGCTGCGGTGGTCGCCACCGTGCTGATCGGGCAACGCATGCGCGTTACGCGGCGTTGACCGGGCACATCCGCGATTCAGCCGACGATCCGCGTGCGCTCCATCGGATGATGCGTATTGCGGCCGGTGAACCGCGGGAACCGGGAAAAATCGGCGCGCAACTGGCGTCGGGCTTCGGACGCCATGGCGGCATTGAACGCTTCGATTGAATCGAACACGACTTCATTGCCGAGCATGTAGTCCGCGCTCGGCAACCCGGCCGGATCGATTCCCTGCACCGGCAGATAGCAGATCACGTTGCGCACATTGGGCAGCCGCGCCAGCAGCGGCGGATGACTGGCGAGGTAGAAGTCGACAAAGCGCGCTTCATCCTCGGCCGGACGGTGATAACGAACGCTGTATGAAAACGGCGCCGAAAGCGGCAGCGCCGCCGTTTGCCCTGCCACCGGGTAAGACAACCGCTCCATCGGATCGGCCGACAATTTGAGGCCGGCGGGAAGCGACGATAATGGCGTGGCGAAGTCGCGCGATTGCGCGGCCTGTTTGAGCGCGGCCGGGCTGGGAAACTCAAGCATCACCAAGAACAGCGGGCCGGCACCGTCGTCGACCATGGGGTCGCGCGCACCGGCCGCCGAGGGAACATAAAGATCGAATGCCATCAGACTGGGCAGCGACGACCATGCGCGAATGGCCTCGTTGTCGTGCCACCGACGCGCATCGTCGGCTTGCTCGGCATGCGCCCGGCATGCGATTTCGAGAACGGTCGCCATGATTGACTTTCGCGATGCGGGCAAGCTTTAGCTGAAGCGAGTCGGTTCGGCGAAGCGGCCATAAACGCCGACCAGAGTGTCCGATATCTCGCCCACCGTCGCATAGGCCTTCACCGCCTGCACGATGGCGGGCATCACGTTATGTCCGGCAACGGCATCCTCTCGAAGCGCGCGCAGGTAGCGGTCCACCGCCGCGGTGTCGCGCTCGGCGCGGATTTTTCGCAAGCTGTCGATCTGCCCGTTGGCGCCGATTTCATCATAGGGATGCAATTCGACATCGGGCTTTTCTTCATTGCTTTCGACATAACAGTTGACGCCGACCTTGCGCAGCGCGCCCGATTCGAGGTTTTTCTGCCGCTCGTAGGCATATTGGGAGACTTTGGATTGGATCAGCCCGTCGCCGACCGCCTTGACGATGCCGCCGACGGAATCGACCCAGTTCATGGCCTCGACGATCTTGTCTTCCATCTGATTGGTGAGCGTCTCGATATAATACGAGCCGCCCAGCGGATCGACGGTGTCGCAGAGCCCGATCTCTTCGATCAGAAGCTGCATGGTGCGCAACGAAATGCGCTGCGCCTTCGGTGTCGGGATGGTGTAGGCCTCGTCGTAGCAGCACAACGCCATCGTCTGGGCGCCGGAGAGCGCCGCGACCAGCGCATAATAGGCGCCGCGCATGATATTATTTTCCGGCTGCTCGATCGTCAGACCGAATCCGCCACCACCGGCGATCATGCGCATCCAGCCCGAGCCGGGATCCTTGGCACGATACTGGTCGATCATGATCTTCGCCCAGTGGCGACGACCGGCGCGGAACTTGGCTATCTGCTCGAAGAGATTGCCGAAGATGTTGAAATTGAACGAGAGCCGGCCGGCAAATTCGTCGATATCCAATCCGCGCGCCAGCGCCGCGTCGGTATAGGCCTTGGCGATGCAGAATGCGTAGCCCATCTCCTCGGCCGGCGTCGCCCCCGACTCGCGGATGTGATAGCCGCACACGCTGACCGGGCTGTATTTGGGAGCGATTTTCGCACAGTACTCGATGGTGTCGGCAACGAGCTTGACCGAGCTGTCGACCGGAAAAATCCAGGTGCCGCGACCGATGAACTCCTTCAGGATGTCGTTCTGCGCGGTGCCGCGCAGCTTGGCCAGGTCGTAGCCGCGCTTCTCGGCCATCGCCAAATACATGGCGATCAGGATCGCGGCCGTCCCGTTGACCGTAAGCGATACCGTGATGGCGTCGAGGTCGATGCCGTCGAAGGCGATCTCGAAATCGCGCAGCGTATCGACCGCCATGCCGACGCGACCGACCTCACCCAAAGCTTCCGGCGCGTCGGAGTCGTAGCCGCACTGTGTCGCCAGATCGAAGGCCACGTTGAGTCCGGTCTGCCCGTTTTCTATCAGATATTTGAAGCGCTTATTGGTATCGGCGGCATTGGCGAAGCCGGTGTACTGCCGCATGGTCCAGGGCCGGCGCCGGTACATCTCGCTATGGATGCCGCGCGTGAAGGGCGCCTCACCCGGCGCACTTTTATCGATGCCGCCGCTGCGGATCACGTCGTCCAGCGTGTACAGCGTCTTCACCTCGATGCCGGACTCGTTGATCACCGGCTTGAGGTCGGGGCTCGATCGCGGCTTTTTCGTTTTCTGCTGGACCGGGGGCGCCGTCATTTCAGGTTCTCCCGAATGAAAGAAACTATATCCCCGGTGCGACTGCCGGTCGGGAATACGCCGCTAAATCCGAGTTGC
>JACQDO010000288.1 GCA_016201085.1 Hyphomicrobiales bacterium
ACGAGGTCGTCGACTCGCACTGCGGCACCGACGCCTGCGAGGGCGGCTTCATGCTACGCATGGTACGCTGGGGCTAGATATCTAGATATATTGCCCGGCGTCGACGCGCAGCACTTCGCCTGTGATGGCGCGCGCCGCATTTGACAGCAGGAACAGCACCGCGCTGCTGATGTCCTCGGGATGCGCCAACTCGGTGAGCGCCGCCTCGTCGACCGCGCGCTTGAGCACCTCTGCCGGCAGCACCTTGGCCATGTCGGTCATCACCATGCCGGGCGCGACCGCGTTGACGGTGACGCCTTTCTTGCCGAACTCGCGTGCCGCCGTCTTGGTCAGGCCGATGAGGCCGGCTTTGGCGGCGGCATAATTGGCTTGGCCGAATTTTCCGCGCAGCCCGTTGATCGAGGTGATGTTCACGATGCGGCCAAATCCCGCCGCGGTCATGGCCGGGGCGACGCCTGCGCGACCGCGGCGGCGTCGGTAATATCGACGCGCAGGAAGCGGTGCGTCAGCTCCTCGCCGCTTTCCGGCTGTCCGACATCGAATACGTCGACCTCGGCGCCCGCCTCGGCTAGCGCGTCGGCAATAGAGCGGCCAATGCCGCGGCAGCCGCCGGTGACAATGGCGCGATGGCCGGCGAAGTTGAACCGCGGCTGGCTGTCACTTGACGGCAAGTTCAAGACACAGCCGTTGCGACGGATGGAACCCGCAGCGATCGAGGAAAGTAATGAGCCGCTGGTCCGACCAGCCGACCACGGTGCGCACGCCTTCTACCCGCAGGGTCGCCAGGTTGACGAAGAGCTGCGACAGCAGCGCGCGTCCGATGCCCTGATTGCGGTAGTCCGGGTCGACGCCGATGGTGTCCAGCACGGCGATCGACTCGACGCGACCGAACTCGCCGAAATCGACCCGCGCCATGATGAAGCCGATCGGTTCGCCGTCGCGCTCGGCCACCAGCGACACGCGCACGTCGGACTCGTGGAGGGCTTCCTCGAGCTTACGGTTGAAATAATCGGCGCGATTGCGTCCGGTGATGCGACTGTCGATCTCGATCAGCTTGCGCAGATCGCTCTCCCGCATAGCGCGCACCGGGATGCGGTCGCGCGCCAGCGGGCCGAAATCGGGCTCCGGATCCTTACCGTAGTTCACTTCGGCTTCGGCGCCGACACGCTCCGGGATGCGAATTTGTTGAGATTTAGTCCGCGATGTGTCGGTCATGGTTCCTCATTCGCCTCCGCGCGCAATTCACCCATCGCACATTCCAGCGCCATGCGCGGCGCCACTTGGAAGTGCGTGGTGTTGAAGAACCGCAACAAAGCCGGGTTCTTCCAGTCCACCAGCGACTGCACGGAATGGGCGCCCTGCGCTCGTGCGCTCTCGACCAGGCCGTCAATGAGTCGATGACCCAGCCCATGCTCGCGGCTTTCCGGCGCGACGCCGAGCGCGTCGACGACCGCGATCGCGTCTTTCTGGCCGAACTCGCCGCGCAAAATGCGGGCGATGGCGAAACCGCGCAGGGCGTCGCCGTCGACCACTCCGATCTGAACGAAGTCGTTCGGCCGTCGCTTGGCGGCGGCGAAGCGTTTTTCGAAGAAATGCCGCCGGCTACTGCCGGTGCTTACCTTGTCGATCGCGATGACCTGTTCAAGATCCGCAACCGTAATCGGGCGCGTGCTAGTGGCCATGATCCCTCAGGCGTGTTGGAGGACGTATTTCTCGTAGAGTTCGGCTTCCTTCTCGGCATCCATCATGTCTTCGAGCATCGGCAGCAGCGCCATGTCTTCCTTGTGGGCGTGCGGACCGAGGCTCATGCTCAACTGCTGCCCGAGTTTGCGGAACTCGGCCCAGCGCGCCGCATCGAAACCCTGCGCCCGTGCCTCGCCGATCAACTTGACCAGCGCGAGGCCGATCGGCCGGATCACGCCGTGCTCGTAAGTCAGGTGGTTGCCGATGCCGACATTGCCTGCGGTGGCGAGGAAGGAGAACAGCTCCGCCTCCTCGAACGCGAAGTGACGCTCGACCTCGCCGGGCAGTTCGCTGGCGAGATCGGTCATCAGCTTCGCCAGCAGCGGATCCTTGGCGTCCGGCACGTCGTTACGGTGCTTGGCAATCGTCTGCTCGATGCGCTGCAGCAGCGCCTGCACGGCGGCGTGCTCCTCGAACAGCTTCTGGCAAATGCGATTCTGGAATTGCATGGCTTACCCGTGCAGCTGCTGGTACTTCGCGAGCAGCTCTTCCTGGCTCTCCGCGAAGTCGGGGTTCGGTACGATGCAGTCGGCCGGGCAGACCAGCTTGCATTGCGGCTCGTCTTCGGCGCCGACGCACTCGGTGCATTTCAGCGCGTCGATCACATACATCGGGTTGCCCGCAGTGATCGCCTTGTTCGGGCATACCGGCTCGCACGCGTCGCAAGCGGTGCAAGCGTCGTTAATCAACAGTGCCATTGTCTTATCTCCTGTTTTTCCTTGCGCATGATCTTGTCCGAAAACCGGTTCCCACTTTTCGGGATCATGCGCTCAGGCCGCGCGCGGCAGGTTACCCTGCGCGGCGAGTTTGTCGAACCGATAGGCGCCCCACAAGGCCGCGCCGATGGCGCCAGCGTAGATCGAATCCGGGTGGCTCTTCACCTCCGTGCCGACCATGTCCTTGATCTGGGCGATGTCCTCTTCCAGCGCCGCCACCAGGCCCTTGTCGAGCGCCAGGCCGCCGGTGACCATGACCACGCCTTTGGCCGCGCCGATCGATTTCAGCAGCTTTGACAACCGCGCCGCCATCGACAGATGGATGCCCTTGAGGATGTTGGGCGTGCTGATGCCGCGCGACACCATGTTGATGACGTCGGTTTCCGCCAGTACGGCGCAGATGCTCGACACGACTTCCGGGTTGTCGGCCTGCGAGGACAAGGAGCCGATTTCTTCCTGCGCGATGCCGAGATAGCGGGCGATGTTCTCCAGGAATTGCCCGGAACCCGAGGCGCATTGGCTGGTCATCTTGTAGTTCAATACTTTGCCGCGCTCGTCGGTGCTGATGGCGCGGCCGTGCAGCGCGCCGATGTCGAGCGCCGCGCGCGCCGCCGGATCGAGATAGATGGCGCCGCGCGCATGCGTCGTCATCGAATAGAAATGGCCGGTGTGGAACGGCACGCTTTCCGCCTCGCCCGTGGTCGCGACGTAATTGACGTCCGATTCCTTGAGCTTGGCGTCTTCCAGCACGGCATCATAGGCGACGCGCGCCAGTTCCATGGGATCGCGTTGCCGGATGCGCAACGAGTAGCGCGCCAGCCATTCCTCTTTGCCGTTCTCGACCTTGAATAGC
>JACQDO010000289.1 GCA_016201085.1 Hyphomicrobiales bacterium
CATCGACAGCACCGTGCCGGTGCGCAGGATGACGCCCTCGGCCACTTCCGAGCGGGCGCCGACGAAGCAATTGTCCTCGATGATCACCGGGCCGGCCTGCAGCGGCTCCAGCACGCCGCCGATGCCGGCGCCGCCGGAGATATGGCAGTTCTTGCCGATCTGCGCGCAGGAGCCGACGGTCGCCCAGGTGTCGATCATGCTGCCTGAGTCGACATAGGCGCCGAGATTGACGAAGGACGGCATCAGCACCACGCCGGGCGCGATATAGGCCGAGCGGCGCACCACGCAGCTCGGCACGGCGCGGAAGCCGGCCTTCTTGAACTTGGCCGCGTTCCAGCCCTTGAACTTGGAATCGACCTTGTCCCACCACATCGCCTTGCCGGGGCCGCCTGGGATCACGCTCATGTCGTTGAGCCGGAAGGAGAGCAGCACGGTCTTTTTCAGCCATTGATTGACCTGCCATTGGCCGCTCGGCTGCCGCTCGGCGACGCGCGCTTGGCCTGCGTCGAGCAGGTCGAGCGCGGCGGTGACCGCCTTGCGCACGGCGCCTTTGGTCTTCGGCCCGATCTTGTCGCGGCCCTCGAAGGCCTCGTCGATGATCTTGGCAAGCTTTTCGTTCGGCATGGTCGGTCCCGCACTACGTTTGGCCCCGCCTTGTCGGGGGCGCGGGGTGGGGCTGTCAAGCCGAGGCGGGCGGGATAGTCTTACCGGCCGGGAGAACGTCCCCATGAACCGCAAAACGGCCTATCTGAGCCTTGCTCCGCTGACCGTGGCGCTAACCGCCGGGCCGGCCTGCGCCCATCACGTCATGGGTGGCCGCCTGCCGACGGGCTTTGCCGACGGGCTGTTGTCCGGGCTCGGCCATCCGGTCATCGGGCTCGACCATTTCGCCGCGGTGGTGGCGGTCGGCTGCCTTGCCGCCGCGCAGCGGGCAGCGCCCATGCTCGCCATCGGCTTCGTGCTGGCGATGATCGCCGGCGTGGCCGCGCATGTGCGGGGCGCCAGCGTACCGAGCGCCGAAATCCTGGTGGCTTTGTCGGTGATCGGGCTCGGCGCCATGCTGCTGCGCCGCCGGCCGCTAGCCCTGGGCGCGGCGCTGACCTTGTTTGCGCTGGCCGGCCTGGTGCACGGCTATGCATTGGGTGAATCGATTTTCGGCGCCGAACAAACGCCGCTCTTTGCCTATCTGCTGGGTTTGGCCGTCATCCAGAGCGCGGTCGCGCTCGCCGCCATGAGCGTGGCGCAGCTGATCGCGAAACAATCGGCCGATCTGTCGCCGCTGCGCCTCACCGGCGCCGGCATAGCCGGCATCGGGCTGGCGGTGCTCATGCAGCAGGTGATCCCGGGCGCCTGAGTAGCTGCAATCGACGTCCCGCCGCGCAGCGTCAGCTTTTGCAGAACGTGTCAAAAGTCATAAGCACGAAAGACGCAACCAAGCACAATGCACCCGCGCGCATCCAATGCTGTTCGCGGCGCAGAAAGGCGAGCGAGCGGTCGATGGCATGGACCACGAGCGGGTCGAGCAGCTCAGGCTCCTGGAGCCGCGCGCGCATCTCCTCAATCTGCAACGTTTCCTCGCGCAGATCTGCGCCGAGGAAAGTCGGAACTGCCAGCAGCAACGACCCGACAATGCCGAGGAAACCGGCCAGAAGATTGGCGTTCCCAAGCAACCATGTCGTTGTTAGGTGACACATTCTCGTCGATGGCTCTAATAGGGCTTGGGCATTACCTGGGTGTCAGCTTCCTCGCCTTCCAAATCCGCCGGCTCCACCGTCGCCGCCGATTTCACAGAGGGCCATCCCGGCACGCGCATGCCCAAATGCAATCCCATTTCAGCCAGCACTTCCTTGATCTCGTTGAGCGACTTGCGCCCGAAATCGGGCACCCGCAACATCGACGCCTCGGTCCGCTGCACCAGGTCGCCGACATAAGCGATATCTTCGTTTTTCAGGCAATTGGCCGTGCGTTCGCTCAGTTCAAAATCATTGACCGTGCGCAGCAGCGCCGGGTTGAAATCGATGTCCGGCGCGTCGGGGCCTAACGCGGCAGCGGCATGCGTCGACAGCGTCAATGTATCGCCGCAGGCGTCAATGTAGCGCGCGAGAAACTCGAGCGGCGGAATGTCCTCGACCTTGCCGCTTTCCACTTGCGATATCCGGGCCTGGCTGACACCGAGCGCTTTTGCGACAGCGGCTTGGCTAAGGCCCCGCCGTTGCCGCGCCTCGCGCATCAACCTTGCCGCATTGCGCGCCGCATCGACTTCGAGCCAAGCTGCGCGCGCCTGCGGATCGGAATCGAGCAATGCGCCAATGTCCGGGTCGGCAAAATCGGTTAAAGCGGTTTTACGAGAGGCCATATGGCTCTTTCTCCTGTACGCCGTCGCTCGACCGCGCGCGCAATAAACATTGGGCGGGTCGTGGCACGAGCAACGCGATCGAAGTCGCAAAATTCTGCCGCAAGAAGCGCGATGTCCGGCGTTGATGCGCGACCGTTGCCAGGAACGTCGAAAGCAAGGCGCACACCCTCCGACTCGAACACCAGAACGTTCTCGTTCGTCGTCTCGATCAGCAAACCTTTCATCTCGTCCGGGTTGTAGCCCTCTAGCGCAACGTCACGCAGCAATCGAAGCGCATCCAAACAGCCGCGGTGACGAGCCTCGGCAGCGACCCGGCCCATGAGCTCCTTGACCTCCCGACGGGCATCGCCAGCGTTGCCGGTAATATAGGTCAAATCACCTATCATTATAAGCCATGGGTTATAAAATTCAAGAGGTGGAATCTCGTCATTTCAGCCGCAAATTGCATTATCGCTCGGAAAGACCGGCCAGAAAAGCAGCCAGATCGTCGGTGACGTGATCGACGTGCGCCTCGTCGCGCCCTTCCAGCTCCCAGTCCTCGCGGAATACCTCGCGCTGGCCCGCCGGCACCACCAGCACCGTAGTCATGCCGAGCGCATGCGGCGCTGCCAGATTGCGCGCCAGGTCCTCGAACATGGCGGCCTTTGACGCATCGACATTGTGGCGTTCGAGAAAACGCTCATAGGTCAATGCCGACGGTTTCGGTTCCAGTTCGGCGGCAACGATGTCGAACACGTCCTCGAAATGCCGGTCGATGTCGAGCCGCTTCATCACCGCGTCGGCATGCTTGCGGGTGCCGTTGGTGAGAATGAGCTTGCGCCCCGGCAGCATTTCCAGCGCCGCGCCGAGCGCCGGATTTGGCTCCAGCGGCGAATGGTCGATCTGGTGGACGTATTCGAGATAGTCGTCGGGGTTGAGGCCGTGCTCGGTCATCAGGCCGCGCATGGTGGTGCCATAGCGCTTGTAATAGTCCTTCTGGATGCGGAACGCCTCGTCGTGCGAAACCTTGAGGAATTCGGTGATGAAATTGCGGATGCGGTCGTCCACCTGCTGCCACAGCAGATGATGCGGGTAGAGCGTGTTGTCGAGATCGAACACCCAGGTCGCGACCTGGGTAAATCCACGAGAGACACGCACAGCGGCCGACACGATGATTGCTCCTCTTACCCTCTCCCCTTGCGGGAGAGGGTGGTCATCCAAGCCCAGCGAGGATGACCGGGTGAGGGGTCTGAACTTGCATTAGACACCGACCCCTCGCCCGCCCTCGCTTCGCTCGGGCACCCTCTCCCACAAGCGGAGAGGGAAAGCGAGTAGGCCTCACCGCTCACGAACACGCTGAACTATTCCTTGAAGCGCACGGTGGCGGCGGGCTGTCCGCCGACATCGATGGCGGCAAAGCCGGCGGAATTCAGGCCGCGCGCCGCGCAATCCTTGTGATCGGAGAGTTCGAACTTGCCGTCGCGCGTGCAGAGCGCGACCGCGCCGCCCCAGGACAGCGTGCCATCGCCTTTCTTGACGGTGCGGCCGTTGCCGTCGACCGCCTCGCCGTAGCTGTAAAGCTTGAGCGGATGGCCGCGCAGATCGGGCCGCACGCAGGCGCCGGCGTTCACGCGATACCAGCCGCGGGTGACGATGGCGCCCATCTCGACAATGCCGAGCGAGGCCATCACCGTGTAGGAAGTATCGTTGCACCAGGAAAAGCCATGCCCTTGCGGGTTGCGCGCGGCCTCGAGCAGCGTGTCGAAGAAATTCGCCGCCGTCGCGGCATCGGCCGCCAGCTTGCGGTCGGCCAGGAATTTCGTGAGCGCGGCTTGCGTCTTGGCGCCCTGCACGCCGTCGATCGGATTGGCGTCGTAGCCGGCGATGGTCAGCAGCCGCTGGATGCCGGCCAGGCGCGCCTGCGCGTCGTCATAGTCGGCTTCCTCGGCGAGATTGACCGTCGGCCCCTTCGGCGTTTCGGACGGCCGCGCCGGCGAAAAGCGCGCCTGCTGGCTGACCGGGCAGCCGCGCGCATTGCCGATCTCGAAATCGCCGTCGCGGATACAGAATTCGGCATTGCCGCTCGCGGGCAGCGGCGCCGAGCCGTAGACCGGCGGCGTGCGCGCATGCAGGTAGACCATGTCGGCATCGAGCGCGCCGTCCACCACCGGCCGGCATTGCCCGGGATCGACGCGGAACCAGCCGCGCGTGGCGACCGTGGCGCGTTTTTCCAGGCCGACGCCAACGTCCATGCGGTAGCTGGTGCGGTTGCACAGCGTCAGCTCGGCGTGCGCCGCAACGACAGTCGCGCACAGTCCCACGATGCTGAAAATCGCCCAGCGAATCATGCCGCATCTTATCGCGAGACGCGGCACAGAACTCGCTCCGTCATCCTGAGGTGCGCGCCGCAGGTGCGCCTCGAAGGATGAACGGCCGCCGTCCTTCGAGGCTCGCCGCTGCGCGGCTCGCACCTCAGGACGACGGGTCTGTCACCGGTGCATCAGCGTGCCGACGCCGTGGTCGGTCAAGAGTTCGAGCAGCACCGCGTGCGGCACCTTGCCGTCCATGATCACCACGCCCTCGACGCCCTGGTCGAGCGCATAGATGCAGGTCTCGACCTTGGGGATCATGCCGCCCGAGATGGTGCCGTCGGCGATCAGCCGGCGCGCGTCGGCCAAGGACAGCTCGGCGATCAGGCTCTTCGACTTGTCGAGCACGCCCGGCACGTCGGTGAGCAGCAGCAGGCGCTTGGCCTTGAGCGCGCCGGCAATGGCGCCGGCGAAGGTGTCGGCATTGACGTTGAAGGTGCCGCCGCTGGCCGAGGTCGCCACCGGCGCCAGCACCGGGATCATCTCCTTGCCCAGCACGTGATTGAGCACGGTGAGGTCGACTCTGTCGGGCTCGCCGACGAAGCCGAGATCGACCACCTTCTCGATGTTGGAATCGGGATCGACCACGGTGCGGGTGACCTTCCTGGCCTGCACCATGTTGCCGTCCTTGCCGCACAGGCCGACCGCCTTGCCGCCGGCGGCGTTGATGTAGCCGACGATCTGCTTGTTGATCGAGCCGGCCAGCACCATCTCGACGATCTCGACGGTGGCGGCGTCGGTGATGCGCAGGCCGGCGGCGAATTCCGACTTGATGCCGAGCTTCTTGAGCATGGCCGCGATCTGCGGCCCGCCGCCGTGCACCACCACCGGATTGATGGCGGCCTGTTCCAGCAGCACGACGTCGCGGGCGAAAGCGCGCGCCAGCTCCTCCTCGCCCATGGCGTGACCGCCGTATTTGATGACGATGGTCTCTTCGTCGTAGCGCTGCATGTGCGGCAGCGCCTCGGACAGGATGCGGGCCTGTTCCTGCGGATCGATTTTGGGAGCTTTGCTCATGGCGGTGGCCTCACTGCGGCTGCGGCGTTTCTAGCCGAGGGGCGGGCAATCGACAATGAGTTAACGGCCTCTTTCCTCAAGCAGTCGGGCGATGGCCGCGCGCAGCTCGGTCAGGCCGCTGCCTTCGCGCGCCGAAGTGGCCAGCACGCCGGGAAAGGCGCCCGGCCATTTGGCCAGCGCCGCCTCGACCTCGGCAATGCGCGCCGTGAGCTCGGCCGGCTTCACCTCGTCGGCTTTGGTGAGCACGATCTGGTAGCTGACCGCCGCCCCACCCAGCGCCTGGAAGGTCGGCTCGTCGGCGGCCTTGAGGCCGTGGCGGGCGTCGACCAGCACATAGACGCGGGCGAGATTGGCGCGGCCGCGCAGGTAGGCCTCGATCAGCGCCGTCCATTCCGCGATCTTGGCTTTGGCGGCGGCGGCATAGCCGTAGCCCGGCATGTCGACGATGTTGAGAGCGTCGCCGCCGGTGAAGAAGATCAGTTGCTGCGTGCGTCCGGGCGTGCGCGAGGTGCGCGCCAGCGCCTTGCGGCCGGTGAGCGCGTTGATCAGGCTCGACTTGCCGACATTGGAGCGGCCGGCGAAGGCGATCTCGCTGCCGCGCATCGGCGGCAGCGAGGCGGGCGAGGAGGCGGCGGCGACGAAACGCCAGTCGCCGGAAAACAGCCGGCGGCCGGTCTCGATTTCGTTGCGGGTGTATTCGGTGTCCATGGTTCGCCGCGCGTCTATCACGTTTCCTGTGGTTTGGCTGCATCGTCGTTGGCGGTCTCGGCCGCGCAAAACTCGTTGATCCGCCGCGCCAGCTCATAGCGGAACGCGTCGATGTCCAGGTCGTTCTGCTCGGCTTGCGCATGGTGCTGGCCCAGCAGCGCGTTCAACTCGCGCAAGGTGCGCGTCAGCGCGCCGAGCGCGCGGCCGGCCTGCTCCATCTCGCGCGGATGCTGCGGCCCCGCCGCCAGTCGCGCGATGATCGCCTCGATGGCGGGAAGCACGCGGGCGACCGCGCCTTGCAGGCGTTGCACGATCGATATCGGATCGCTGTCGGTAGGGGCGCCCAGCTCCGCACAGGCCGGCGCAAGCGGCGACGTGTTGACCAATACTCGTGCGGCGAACTCCGACTGCTCCCCTCCCCCTTGTGGGGAGGGGTTGGGGGTGGGGGTCGTTGTTGAATGATCGACATCACTCGCCGCTACCCCCCTCCCTGACCCTCCCCCACAAGGGGGGAGGGAAAAG
>JACQDO010000290.1 GCA_016201085.1 Hyphomicrobiales bacterium
GTCCTCCGGGAACAAGCCTTGCCCAGCCTGGAACACACTGACATAGAGTGTGGCCATGGCCCCTTCGATTGGCCGCCCGCCGGCATCCTTGACCGTCCAGACGAGCGTCGGCGTCATGTCACCGGCAATCTGCGTGATGTGATGAAGGAGTCGATCTCGGCGGCGGCGTCATACGTGCGCTCGCGCGCGGTTGCCTTCGGCATCGAGCCGCCGCTGTTCGACAAGCGCGACATCCACGTGCACGTGCCGGAAGGCGCGACGCCGAAGGATGGACCGTCGGCGGGCGTCGCCATGGTCACGGCCATCGTCTCGGTGATGACCGGCATCCCGGTGCGCCGCGACGTCGCCATGACCGGCGAGATCACGCTACGCGGTCGCGTGCTGCCGATCGGCGGCCTGAAAGAGAAGCTGCTGGCCGCCTCGCGCGGCGGCATGAAGACCGTGCTGATCCCGGAGGAGAACGCCAAGGACCTGGTGGAAATCTCCGAGACCATCAAGAAGGGCCTGGAAATCGTTCCGGTCACCCGCATGGACGAAGTGCTGGCCAAGGCGCTGGTGCGCCCGCCCACGCCGATCGTGTGGGACGAGGAGAGCGCCAAGCTCGCGGCCGCGGCGACCACCACCGAGCCGGTGGTGGAAGACGACGGTTCCGGTCTGACCGCGCACTGAGCGGATCGATCGTAAACTACGGCGGCGGCGCCTCGGGCGCCGCCGTTTTGCTGTAAAACGCGGCTTCTTCGGCGTTTGCGGCCGGTGGGTGCGTGGAAGCTACCGCCGCGCGCTCTGGCCCCACGGTTCATTCTTGTGTCGACGCTCGAAATCGTTTGCAATGTCGCTACGACAGCGTGACGGGTGCCCGGCGCCCGCGTCTCCATGGGGTCGGCCAGCATGTCGGTTTCTTCGTCTGTCCTGAAATACCGCGCGACGGCGCAACGACTCTTCGCCGAACACGACCCCACGCAAGCGGCCACGACATGTGTCGGCGGCAATTTCATTGCGTTGGGGGAGCTTGAAGTGAAGCTCCTGCAGATGCTGGACTTCGATATGAATATGAGTATTGTCGACGTCGGTGCGGGCTGCGGCCGTCTTGCGACCGCGCTTGCTCGGCACGGATTTGCGGGGAACTATTTTGGCACGGACGTGTGCCCTGAACTTCTGAACTATGCCCGCGAGCGGCTGCCAGAGCGCTACAAGTTCGAATTGGTCGACGGCTTCGCCATTCCCGAGCGGGATAGCGTCGCAGATTTCGTGTGTTTCTTTTCGGTATTTACTCATCTCCTGCACGAAGAGAGCTTTGTCTACCTGAAGGACGCGTTGCGCGTGCTAAAGCCAGGCGGGCAGGTGATCGTCAGTTATCTCGATTTTGCGGTGAATGCCCATTGGCAGATTTTCGAGGTGACGGTAGCGACCATCAACGAGACCCGAGCGGACAACGTATTTATGAGTCGCGATCTCTGGAATGCGTGGGCCGAAAAATTGGGTCTGCGCATCACGTTTTGGCAGGACGGCGGCATTCCTTTCATCGATATCGAACAGCCGATTGTCTTCGAAAATGGCGTCACCCGAACGGGCTCATCCGGGCTTGGGCCGATCGGTCAGTCGGTCATTGCGCTTGCGAAGCCATTCGCATAGCGCGCCGGTCGCAAGGCTGACGCAACGGATACCGCCTTCGCCCTCGGGCTGGACAAGCGAAGGCTGGTGGGCGGTGACGGACTCGAACCGCCGACATCCTGCGTGTAAAGCAGGCGCTCTACCAACTGAGCTAACCGCCCGGCTCAAGCGCGATCCGGTCAGGTTGAATCGCGCTGCGTTCCTAACATTTTGTTTGGCACGATCTTGTCCGAAAACCGGTTCCCACTTTTCGGGATCGTGCGCCTCCGTTCAATATCGTCAGCGCGCGCGCAAACGCAAGCAATCAAAATAAAACGGCGAGCGCGGAGCCCCTCGCTCCACACCCGCCGTCGTTATCCCCGGAGGGTCCGGCGGCTTAAACAGCCGTCAGATAGATTCTTTCAATTCCTTGGAAGCGCGGAACGCGACTTTCTTGCTCGCCTTGATCTGGATCTGCTCGCCTGTAGCGGGATTGCGGCCGATACGCGCGGCACGCTTGCGCACCTGAAGGATGCCGAGACCGCCAATGCGGATACGCTCGCCTTTCTTCAAATGCTTGACGATGTTGCCGACGAAATCGCCGAGCACGGTTTCCGCCTGCTTCTTCGACATTTCATGTGCTTCAGCGAGCGCGGCCGCCAGGTGCTTCAATGTGACGGTGGGCGGTGCCGGCGCTTTAGGTGTCGTTGACGGGGCTTTTCCTGGAACGAATGCCATCGGTGGGACCCTCCTATTGAATCCGCGCGCTTGGCGAAACGCCAAACACATCAGCCCAAATACTCGATTCGAGCGCAATCGACTATCGATTCTTCACGCCAAATAAGGCTTTTTCGCAATTTTTAGGGTGGCGGACGGCTTTGGCTTGACTATGGGGTGGGGGGCCTTTACCTCCTCGGCAACGCCCGCGGGGGCGTAGCTCAGTTGGTTAGAGCGCTGCCCTGTCACGGCAGAGGCCGCGGGTTCGAGTCCCGTCGCTCCCGCCATTTTATCAATGACTTAGCCCCGGTTTCGGGCGCCCGAAACCATAGGTTTTGGGCGATCATTTCATGCTCGCAGACACCCGAATCCCCGGCGTCCGAGCCCTGTTTTTCGACGTCTTCGGCACCCTGGTCGACTTCCGGACCTCGGTCGCGCGCGAGGCCGAACGCCTGCTAAATCCCGGTGGATATCGGCTCGACTGGCTGGCTTTTGCCGATGCCTGGCGCGGCGAATACCAGCCCACGCTGGAGGAGGTGCGCGCCGGCCGGCAGCCTTACGTCAAGCTCGACGTGCTGCACCGGATCAATCTCGAACGCATCCTGCCGCGCTTCGGCCTTCCAGCATTGCCGGAGGAGACGATGCGTGAACTCAATCTCGCCTGGCATCGGCTCGACGCCTGGCCGGAGGTGCCGGCGGCGATGGCGCGGCTGAAAAAGAAATTCCTGCTGGCGCCGCTGTCGAACGGCAACATCGCGCTGATGGTCGATCTCGCGCGCCGCAACAATCTGCCGTGGGACACCATCCTCGGCGCCGACATCGCGCGCGACTTCAAGCCGAAGCCGGGCGTCTATCTCAGCGCTTGCGAAGCCCTCGATCTCGCGCCCACGCAGTGCATGCTGGTGGCCGCGCATTCGAACGATCTCGCCGCCGCCGCCGCGCTCGGCTTGCGCACGGCGCACGTCGCGCGGCCGAACGAGCACGGGCCGGGCAAAGGCGAACGCGCGCCGAACCTGCCGGTCGATGTGGCGGGCGCGGATTTGAACGATGTTGCCGACAAGCTCGGCGCGTAATCCTCGTGTCCCGGATGTCGCCGCCAAAACCAGGCTTACTGCCTACTCCAAGTCGCACTGTTCGAGAGTGAAATCGAGTTCGCCCAGTCTCACGCACGCGATTTCATTGAACAACGGTATCGCGTGAACCAGCGCGATGACCTGGTCGCCGGGCTTGGCGCTCGCCTGAATGCTGTGCTTGGCAGTCGTAATATTGCCGTGCGATACCGGCATACCATTGACGACCAGCATGGCGACGGCGCCCGTGTTGGGACACAAGTTGCTGCCAACATTACGAACGACCATCACGATTTCGCTGTTACCGGTCACTTTATGGGCGACGAGCGAAGTTGCCCCCGATTCCCCGACGCCGCCTTTACCGACGACCTTACAAAGCCCGGCCTTAGTCTGAGCATCTGCCATGACTCACCCCTCCCTTAAAAGTCAACAACACCACAGAAAACAACGGGAGGTAGTATAGCCTGGATTTCGCCGCGCTCAATCCTGGCGACGTGCTGTGCCCGCCGGCGAGCGCGCCGAGCGTGCCGGTCGATGTGGCCCCGCGAAAGCGGGGACCCATACGCCGTGCCCTATCGACAGACTGCGGAGTATGGGTCCCGGCCCTCGCGCAAATGCGCTCGGCCGGGACGACAGTGCATTACCCTTTGTAGACCGGCTCCGGCTGCGCGAAGAAGCTCGCCAGGATGTGATAGACCATCATGTAGTTCTTCTGCTGAAAGCTGGCGTGCGAGATGCCCGACATCACAATGAATTGCTTGTCCGGGTTGGCCAGCTTCGCGAAGAATTTCAACAGATCCTGCATCGAGGCGATGCCGTCGTGCTGGCCGCGCATGATCAGCGTCGGCACCGCGATCTTTTCCGGATCGACCGCTGGCAGCCGCGAGCACATGTCGACATAGGTGCCGGTCGGCACCGAATTGTCGAGCGCCACCACCGCGTCGGCGAAGGCATCGATCACCTTGCGCTCGGCGGTGTCGGGATGATCGCGGTCGAATACCGAATGGATGAAGGCCCGGTCGATCGGCCGGCGGTTCTTGGCCGCGAATTCGGGCAGCTTCTTGCGGCGTTGCTCCAGCGTGGGCGAGCCTTCGCCGGTCCACACCATGGCGTCGAGCGCCAAACGCGCCACCATTTCTGGATGCCGCTCGGCGAACATCGCCGCGCGCAGCGCGCCGGATGAAATGCCGTACACGAGAAACGGCCGTTTGCCGCGCAGCTTCTGGATATAGAGCGCGGCGGCGTAGCAGTCGTCGGCGCCCTGGCCGATCGGGGCGTTGTTGTCGCGATCCTTGGTGGAGCGGCCGTAGCCCTCCATGTCGACGCACCAGACGTCGTAACCGCGCTTGGCGAAGTGATCCATCGCCGAGGAGTCGGGCCGGCCCGGCACGTGCAAGTCGAAGGTCGGCTGCGAGGCCATCGACGAGCCGTGCACGAACAGAATGGTGCCGATGCTTTTGGCCGGATCGCCGGCGCATTTCTCGAACAGGAACAGCTTGACGCCGCCGTCCTTGGTCGTCCAGTGCTCCTCGCCCTTGATGGCGGCGGTCGGCTTGCTCAATTCATTCATGGCTCACCTGTAAAGTCGGCCTACGCGCCAAGGGGTGGTTGCGTTCGTCCGGTAAA
>JACQDO010000016.1 GCA_016201085.1 Hyphomicrobiales bacterium
CGCTCGCTTCCGGCTACGCCGGCATCGACAACCCGCTGTTCTACCGCGACAACACCATGATGCTGCTCGGCGACGCCAAGAAAATGACCGAGAGCATCGTCAAGGCGACGTAAAATTGCGTAGCGGACACGAAGTTTGAAATTCAATGGCCGGGGAAACTCCCCGGCCATTTTGCATTTAGATGTTCTTAATCAAGGGGTTCCTTGAGCGATGTCGGGCGGCCACTTGATCCATCTCAAGGCGGATTTCAACGATCGTTTTAACTGTTTTCTCGCTGCTTGCAGATCACACGGGGTGAATCAATGAACGCCAAATATCCCGGGATTCTAAACGTCATTCATGGAAACGGAGCCATCGCCGAGGTGATGGGCCATGTGTGCGGCGGGGTCATCGGTTATCCGATCACTCCTTCGACGGAAATTTCGGAAATCTACGAGGCGTTTCGATCGAGCGGCGGCTGCAATGTTTGGGACAAGCACCCGTTCTTTTTCGAGCCGGAAGGCGAACACTCCGCGCAGAGCGGCGCGCTCGGCGCGGCGCTGACCGGCGGCAAATACGTTTCCAACGCCTCATCCAGCCAAGGCATCCTGTACGGGCTGGAATCGCATTACGTCACCGTCGGCAAGAAAGTCGGCGGCTTCGTGTTGCATGTGGCGGCCCGCGTCGTCTCCAAGCATTCCCTAAACGTGATGGCCGGTCATGACGACGTCTACGCGCTGCTGCAATCCGGTTACACGATCCTGTTCGGCAGCAATCCGCAGGAAGCGGCCGATCTCGCCGCGATCTCCTACAAGCTCAGCGCGCTGTCGTTGATTCCGGTCGCCAACGCCATGGACGGCTTCGCCACTAGCCACATGCTGTCGGAAGCCTTGATGCCCGAACCGGAATTGCTGCGGGAATTCCTCGGCGATCCGACAGGCCGCATCAAATCTCCCACGGTGGCGCAGGAAATGCTGTTCGGCGCCAAAGGCCGCGTGTTCCAGTTGCAGCGATATATTGCACGGCATCAGAACGACTTCATGCCGAGCGACCTGAAGAACGTGAAAGCGTTTCTCGATAAAACCGCGGACGGCATCGAGCGCGACAACGATGGCGCGCTGATCGAGCAGACGCTCGCCTGGATTCCCGAGGAGTTGCGCGGTCAATGGCATCGCCAGTGGATCAACGCCCACGAAAAGGGCACGCGCCAACTCGTTCCCGCGCTGGTCGACGTGCACAATCCGGGTCTCACCGGCGGCGTGCAGAACCAGCCCGACTTCCAGGCCGGCTCGGCCGACCACCGCACGCATTTCGTCAACGAGGTGCCGCGTTTCGCCCGCGAGGTGATGCGGGAATATTCCGCGCTGACCGGCCGCGAATACGGCCCGATCAAGACCTTCATGTGCGACGACGCCGAAACCGTGATGATCGGCCTCGGCTCGGTCACCGACGACGCCGAGGCGGTCGCGACCTATCTGCGCGGCAAGGGCAAGAAAGTCGGCGTCATCTCGGTCAAGCTGCTGCAACCGTTCCCGGAAGCCGAAGTTGTCGCGGCCCTGATCGGCAAGAAGGCGGTCACCGTGCTGGAGCGCTCGGACGTCACCGCCTTGACCGGCATGGTGACGCAAGCCTTGTTCAAGGCGTGCGAAAACGCCGACAGCATCCGCCATCCCGGTATCCCGGCGCTCAAGAAAGTGCCGAAGATCACCACCGCGATCTTCGGTCTAGGCGCCCATGATTTGCAGCCGCGTCACCTGATCGCGGCCTACAAGAACATGGAGACGCGCAACGTCCCGTTCGTCTATCTCGGTTCGCAGTTCTTTGCCAAGGATCCGTCGCCGCGCTTGGCCGCATTGCAGGAAAGGCTGAAGGCCGCCTATCCGGAAACCGAGCTGATGGCTCTGGAGACCGAGCCGAACCCCAGTCTGCTGCCGAAATCCGCGTTCCGCGTCCGCTTCCACTCCGTGGGCGGCTACGGCACGATCGCCGCCGGCAAGCTGCTGACCGACATCCTGGCCGGCGTGCTCGATCTGCATTCGAAGTCGTCGCCGAAATACGGATCGGAGAAGAGCGGCGCGCCGACCAATTATTACATCACGCTGAGCCCCGAGCCGGTGCTGCTCACCAACGCCGAGCTGGAAGACGTCGAGATCGTCGTTTCGCCGGATCACCGTGTGTTCAGCCACTCCAATCCGCTGCGCGGGCTGGTCGCGGGCGGCACCTTCATCCTGCAATCGCAGCTTTCGCCCATCGAGGTTTGGCAGGAATTGCCGGCGCAGGCGCGCAAGACCATCCGCGACAAGAAAATCAACGTCTATGTCGTCGACGGCTTCGCGGTGGCCAAGCGGCACGCGCCGACGCCGGAGCTGGAAACCCGCATGATGGGCATCGCCTTCATCGGCGCGATCTGCGGGCATGTCGACCGCATCTCGGCGGGCGCCTCGGAAGAGGCCATGTTGAAGAAGATTCAGCAGCAGATTTCCAAGAAGTTCGGCGCCAAGGGCGGCGCCGTCGTCGAAGGCAATATGGCGGTGATCCGCGAAGGGCTCGAGGCGACGCAGAAGCTCGACTACAACGATGCGGAATTCGTGCAGGCGGAAAAGACGCCGGCACGGGCGAACGGCCGCGGCGTCGCGGTTTCGGCGGCGATGTGCCGCGCGGCCGGGCCGTCAGCGAGCGCCGGATTCCTCGACCGCGACTACTACGAAGACATGATGGCCGCGCCGTTCCGCGACGGCACCATCGCCGAAGCGCCAGTGCTGCCCGGCACCGGCCTGTTCATGCCGGCGGGAAGTGCCGCGTTCAAGGACAAGGGCATGTTCCGGCGCGATGTGCCGGAATTCATCGCCGAGCTGTGCACCGGCTGCATGGAATGCGCGCTGGTCTGCCCGGATGCGGCGATCCCGAACACGGTTCATGACATCCGCGACCTGCTGCTCACCACCATCGGCCAGCTCGATATCGCGGAGGCGCAACGCGAAGCGCTGCGCGGTCAGGTGCATGCGCTCAACGACGCGGTGCGCGAAATCTATCGGAACGAGAAGGAGCCCAAGCCGTTCCACCAGATCGTGGCGGCGGCGGCGGACGCGCTCGACATCGACGACGCCGTGCTGCGCCGCAATCTCGGCAAGATGGCCAATGCCCTGATGGCGTTCCCGGTCGCCAAGACGCGGCCGTTCTTCGACGCCATGGAGAAGGCGACTCCCGGCAGCGGCGGGCTTTATTCGGTCGCGATCGATCCGTGGAAGTGCACCGGTTGTCTCGAGTGTATCGACGTCTGCGGACCGCATGCGTTGGTCGAACATGAACAGGACGCAGGCCTGCTCGAAACGCTGCAAACGCGGTTCGAATTCCTCAGCCGGACGGCCAATACGCCGGCCCGCTTTGTCGATGGCGCAACCAAGCCCGACGGCGAGACCAAGCGGCTGATGCTCGATCGCAACAATTATTATGCGACGACCGGCGGTCATGGCGCATGCCGCGGCTGCGGCGAGGTCACCGCCATCCGCCTCGTCACCGGCGCCAATCATGCGATCCATGATAGGCGGCGCAAGGAGCATATCCGCGAGGTGGAAAGTCTGATCGAGCAGCTGAACGCCAAGCTGCCGACGGTGCAGAACAGCGAGCAGGATCCGAAGCGTCGCGAGCGCATTGCGCAAACCATCGCCACGCTGGAGAAGCGGCTGTACCTGCTCGAGAGCGGTCCGAGCGGCAACGGCCCGGCCTCAACGGTGATCGCCAACGCCACCGGCTGCAGCAGCGTGTACGCCTCGACCTTCCCGTTCAATCCGTACCACGACCCGTGGGTCAACAGCCTGTTCCAGGACACGCCCGCGGTCGCCAAGGGGATATTCGAGGGGCTGTGCGCGGAGGCGAGCGGCGATATCGCGGCCTTGCGTATCGCCAAGCTCGAACTCGATAACGACTACGACCCGCAGGTGCACGACCGGTTCTTCCGGCTGTTCGGATGGGCGCAGTTCACCCCCGAGGAGTTGGGCCTGCTGCCGACCGTGATCAGCATGGGCGGCGACGGCGCCACCTACGATATCGGGTTCGGTGCGCTGTCACGGCTATTGAGCACGACCACGCCGATCAAGGTCGTGGTGCTCAATACCGGCGGGTATTCGAACACCGGCGGGCAGGCCTCGACCGCGAGCTTGACCGGCCAGGACTCCGATCTCAGCCGCTTCGGCTCCGCCCATAAGGGCAAGCAAGAAGACCGCAAGGAGCTGGCGCTTATTTCCGCGTTCCACCCGAACGTATTGGTGGTGCAGACCTGCACGGCACTGCAGGGGCACTTCATGAAAAACGTCATGGAGTACCTGAACCACAACGATTCACCGGCGGTGCTCGACGTTTACGCGCCCTGTCAGCCGGAGCATGGTATCGCGGATTCAGCCGGGAGCCGGCACGCCCGCATGGCGGTGGAAAGCCGCATGAACCCGGTGTTCGTGCACAATCCGCGCCTCGGCGGAAATCTGCACGGACGGTTCTCGCTCGACGGCAATCCGGACGCCGGCAAGGACTGGACCACCAATGCGATCGAATACGTCGAGGACGGTGCCACCAAGCTATTGGAGGCGCCGCTGACGCCGGCGGACTTCGCGGTGACCGAAGGCCGGTTCAAGAAGCAGTTCCGTACTCTCGCCGCCAATGCCGTCGGCGTGCCGGTGCACGAGTATATCGACCTGAGCGCGATCGATCGCGACGGCAAGACGCCGTTCATCTGGTCGACCGACGACGACAAGAAGCTGATCAAGCTGGAAGTGTCGCAGACGCTCATCCACCTGGTCGAGGAACGCCGCAAGTACTGGCGGACCCTGCAATATCTCAGCGGACTCGATGTCGCGAAGCTCGATGCGGATCACCACGCCGAGCTGGAAGCCCTGCAGCACCGATATAAGGAATCGATGGAAGCGCGTGAATCCTCGATCGACTCGATCGCGCGCGCGATGTCGGAGCTCGCCGCTTCGTCCAACGCGCCGCCGTCCAACGGTTTTGCGGCGGCGTTGATGTCGGGCGGGGGGGCTGCGGCAGCGCCGGCGGCGCCAACTGCTACGACCAATGGCTCGGCTCTGCTCACGCTCGCCGAGACGGACCTCGAGAAGTGCACCAACTGCAAGACCTGCTATCAGGACATGAGCGAACTGTTCGAGAAGACCCGGATCGTCGTCGACGGCACGGCCAAGGAAGTGGCTCACCTCATTCCGGGGGCGCTCGAACACCTCAAGATCACGCCGGAGTTGAGGGCCAAGGCCGCCCGTGTTGCTGCCAACTGCGACGCGGAGATCATCCATGCCCAATGATGCCGCAGCGGGCGTCAAGCGCGACGATCTCGACCGCTATCGCCAGGCGAGCCGGGCGCTCGAGGTCTCGCAGAACGAGATCGAGGAGCTGGAACACAGCGAGGCCTTTGAGGTCTTCCAGAAACAGCTCGGGCTGCTGCGCAAGCGGCTGTTGAACAGCCCGCAGTCGCTGCGGCAGGTGTTCATCGACGACGGCACCCAGGCCATCGTCTGGGAGTTCAAGCAGAACGAGCTCGGCGGCAATTTCATCAAGACGCTGTGGAAACTGTTGCTGCGCGACGACGACATGAGCACGATCCTGATGCGATTCATCTGGGCCGTACCGCTCAAGTTCAAGCGCAAGTTCATCGCTGCGATCGATGCGCATCTGTCCGACCGCTATCCGATGTTCAAGGGACTATCGCAGAACTGGCCGGGACAGAACTTCATTCCGCCTTACGTGCGTCCCGCGGAGGAGCGGAAGAACGACTTCGAGCTCGTGACCATGGGCTATCTGGGCTATCTGACCCAGGGTTACAGCCGGCGCGAGGTCGACCTGCTGGTCTGGCTCGAAGTGCTGCGCGACAAGCAGTGCGACGATCGTCCCTGCGAAGTCGGCGTGTGCAACGACAAGGGCAAGAGGACGGGCGGCTGTCCGGTGGCGATCCACATCCCGGAAATGCTGAACCTCCTCGGCCAGGGCAAGTTCAAGGACGCGCTCAAACTGATCCAGGATTGCAACCCATTGCCGAATGTCACCGGCCGCGTCTGCCCGCAGGAACTGCAGTGCCAGGGCGTCTGCACCTTGACCGGCCGGCCGATCGAGATCGGCCAACTCGAATGGTTCCTGCCCGAGCGCGAGCGCCAGCAGAATGAGGCGAACGGCGAAGACTTGGAAAGCTGGAAGAACTACGTCACCCCGTGGCAAAAGGCCGACAAGCCGCCGATCGCGGTGGTCGGCTCCGGTCCCGCCGGCCTGATCAACGCCTATCTGTTGTCGACCGAAGGCTTCCCCGTCACGGTGTTCGAGGCCTTCCACGATCTCGGCGGCGTGCTGCGTTACGGCATCCCCGAATTCCGGCTGCCGAACTCGCTGATCGACGACGTGGTCGGCAAGATCGACCGGCTCGGCGGCAAGTTCGTGAAGAACTTCGTGGTCGGCAAGACGGCCACCATCCAGGACCTCAAGGATGCGGGCTTCTGGAAGATTTTCGTCGGCACCGGCGCTGGCCTTCCGCGCTTCATGAACGTGCCGGGCGAACATCTCAACGGCGTGATGTCGGCCAACGAATTCCTCACCCGCGTGAATCTCATGCAGGCTCGGATGGAGGACTACGAAACGCCGCTGCCGATCGTGAAGGACAAGCACGTCATCGTCATCGGCGGCGGCAACACCGCGATGGACGCGGCGCGCACCTCAAAGCGCCTCGGCGCCAAGGTGACCATCGTCTACCGCCGTACCAAGAAGGAGATGCCGACGCGCGTCGAGGAACTGCATCACGCGCTGGAGGAGGGCATCGACCTGGCGGTGTTGCGGGCGCCGCGCGAGTTCGTCAGCGGCGGCGAGCACCATGTCTGTCACGCTGTCCTCGACATCATGGAACTGGGTCCGCCCGACGCTTCGCGACGCCGCGCCCCGGTTGCCACCGGAAAAACCGAGACGATGGCGGTCGATCTGGTGATCATGGCGCTCGGCAACGATTCCAACCCGATCATCAAGGACTCCGAACCGCGCATCAAAACCTCGAAGTGGGGCACGCTCCTCATTGAAAATGGTGCGGAGACGACCCTGAAGAACGTCTACTCGGGCGGTGACGCCACGCGCGGCGGTTCGACGGCCATCAATGCGGCCGGCGACGGCAAGGCGGCGGCGGAGCAGATCGCCCGCGAGATTCCCTTCACCATTGCCGAGATCAAGGGCCAGGTCGCCCGGGCCGCCGCTTATACCGCGCAGGGACAGACCGCGTTCATGATCGTCAAGCGCACCGAACTAACGAGCGGCATCGTGGAGATTTCGGTCAAGGCGCCGGTGGTTGCCAAGTCGGCCCGGGCCGGACAATTCGTTCGCGTGCTGGCGGAGCCGAAGGGCGAGCTCATTCCGCTCACCTTGGCCGACTGGGACGCCAAGGCGGGCACCATCGACCTCGTCATCCAGGCCATGGGCACCAGCACCATCAGCATGAACAAGATGGCGGTCGGCGAAGCTTTCGCCGGCATCGCCGGTCCGCTCGGCCAGGCGAGCAAGCTGCACCGCTACGAAGGCAACCAGACCGTGGTGTTCGTCGCCGGCGGCGTCGGGCTGCCGCCGGTCTACCCGATCATGCGGGCGCATCTAGAGCTGGGCAATCACGTCACTTTGATCGCCGGTTTCCGCAGCGCCAACCTGCTGTTCTGGACCGGCAAGGGCGAACGCGTTGACCGGCTGCAGCAGCAGTTTCCCGCGACGTTGGAGGTGATCTACGCCAGCAATGACGGCACTTTCGGCATCAAGGGCTTCGTCACCGGCCCATTGGAAGAGCTGCTGAAGAAGAACCAGGCCGGCCAAGGCCGCAAGATTGCCGAGGTGGTGGCCATCGGCCCGCCGCTGATGATGCGGGCGGTCAGCGATCTGACCAGGCCTTTTGCCGTGCCGACCGTCGCCAGCCTGAATTCGATCATGGTCGATGCCACCGGCATGTGCGGCGCCTGTATGGTGCCGGTGACGCTGGACGGCAAGATGGTGCGCAAGCACGCCTGCATCGACGGGCCGGAAATCGACGGGCATATCATCGATTGGGACAAGTTCCTGCCGCGCTTCAACCAGTTCAAGACGCAGGAGCAGGATAGCCGGGTGAAGCACGGCTTGGCCTGAATCGGTTGACCCAGGTCAATGCGCCAAGGCGTGCCTTAGGAGTGACTGTACGAACGACCGCAGGAGGATTTGATGCCAAACCGCAATCCTCACTCACCGGGTGACGGCGCCAAGCCGGAAACCCCCGACGAGCTGCTCGACTGTCGCGTGGAGATGCTGGGTCTCGATCTGTCGGCCGTCGCAGACGCCGGCAACGCGCTGCAGGAAATCATGCGCAAGTGCCCCATATGCGGCTATCGCGAGGCCTGCGTGGCGGACTTGAAGCGCGATCCCAACGATCCGGTGTGGGAAACCTATTGCCCCAACGCCAAGGCGTTGCTGGGACTGGCGGAATCGTCCTGGACGACGCGCTGAGCCGGCCGTCGCGGGCTTCAATTCATTCCGGAAAGTGCCTATACATCCGGGCACGATGACCGACGCGCCACGCAACTATCCCGACCTGCACGAGCATATTGAGGCGCTGGAACAGCGCGGGCTG
The DNA here is from genome assembly GCA_016201085.1 of Hyphomicrobiales bacterium. Taxonomy (GTDB): domain Bacteria; phylum Pseudomonadota; class Alphaproteobacteria; order Rhizobiales; family Xanthobacteraceae; genus Pseudolabrys. Next base: position 8,594 of record JACQDO010000016.1, read on the forward strand.
CTGCGCCGCATCGACAGGGCCATCGACAAAGACGCCGAAATGCACCCGCTGGTGCGCTGGCAGTTCGTCGGCGGCATCGACCAGGCGGAACGCAAGGCGTTCTTGTTCACCAACATCAAAGATGGACTCGGTCGTGAATACGACATCCCGGTGGTGGTCGGCGCCATCGCCGCCAATCCGGAGATCTACAGCGTCGGCATGCGGGCGCCGCTCGCCGAGATCCAGGCCAAATGGGATCACGCCATCGCCAATCCGATCGAGCCGCGGCTGGTCAACGAGGCGGTCTGCCATGAGGTGGTGATCGAAGGCGACGCACTCAAAGGCGAGGGGAAGGGCCTCGACCGGCTGCCGATCCCGATCTCGACCCCCGGTTTCGACAGTGCGCCAACCTTGACCGCCACCAACGTGATCACGCGCGATCCCGACACCGGCGTGCAGAACATGGGCACCTACCGCGCCGCGTTGAAGGCGCCGGATCGCCTGGTGGTGCGCATGGCGACGCGCGTCGGCGGCGCCGGCGGCTATCAGCATTATCTCAAATACCAGAAGCGCGGTGAGCCGATGCCCTGCGCCATCGTGCTCGGCTGTCCGCCTTACGTCGCCTTCATGGGGCCGCAGAAGCTGCCGATCGGGGTCGACGAGATCACGGTGGCCGGGGGGCTCGCCGGCGGACCGATCAACATCGTGCGCGCGCGTACGGTCGATCTCACGATACCCGCCGAGTCCGAGCTGGTGATCGAGGGCCTGATCGACACCGAATATCTCGAGCCGGAGGCGCCGTTCGGCGAAAGCCACGGCCACGTCGCGCTCGAGGAGTTCAACATGCCGATGCGGGTGACCGCGATCACCCATCGCAAGAACCCGATCATTCCGTCCTATATCAGCCAGGTAGCGCCGAGCGAATCGAGCATGATCAAGCGCGTGGCCTACGAGCCGCTGTTCACCGCGCATCTGCGCGACACGCTCGGCATCCGTGGCGTCAAGAAGGTGTCGCTGCACGAGCCGCTCACCGGCCTGTTGCGCGTCACCGTCATCACGCTGGAGAAGGGCACCGCGCGCACCGAGGTCTGGCGCGCGCTCAACGGCGCCGCTTCGTTCAAGGGCGACTGCGGCAAGATCTGCATCGCGGTCAACGAGGACATCGACGTCGACAATGCCGACGGTCTGCTGTGGGCGATGGCCTACCGCATGAACCCGATTCAAGATGTGCAGCTGCTGCCGCATCGTGGCCAAGGCCATGGCCCCAAGCGCGAGCACGACCAGGAGGAAGACTCGACGCTTTTGATGGACGCCACCATGAAGGGCGATATGCCGCCGCTCGCATTACCGAAGCAGGAATACATGGAGCGCGCCAAGGCAATCTGGCAGGAGCTTGATCTCGGCGCGCTGCGGCCGCAGGCGCCGTGGTTCGGTTATTCGCTCGGCGATTGGCTGCCGCAATGGGACGAGGCGGCCAAGCGCGCGGCGCAAGGCCGTTATATCGACAACGGCAAGATCAGCGAAAAACAGCGTCGCAAGGGCCTCAAGCCGGAAACAAAATTCCGCCCGGACAAAGAAGGCAACGGTAAGGGTAAGGGCTGAGGCTTAAGGCTTGTAAGCGGTCGCCGCTGCCAGCAGGCGCGGCAAAGCGGCTTCGGCTTGATTGGCACCATAGAATTCGAGCACCGTGCGCAGATTGGCTGCGAGCACGTCGTCGGCGCGCTGGCGGCCGGCAAGCTCTGCGCGCGACCATTGCCACAGCATCGCCATCTCGATTTTCTCAGCTTCTAGTTCGGCAGCCTTCACTTGCGCGCGCAGCCCTTCGGCACGCATTGGCTTGAGCGTCCGCCGGACGTGGCGGAGCGGGCGCACGATCTCGGCCTGCCAATGAGCGACCTCCGCACTTGCCGCCGCGATATCGGAGACCTCAAGTCCAACGCCCTCGACCGTGCCGAGGAAGGCCGCAAATAACAGGATATTGACATCGAGGCCCAGGCGCTCTTGCAAATCGAGACAATCATCGGCCACCCCGTCGCTGCCGTAAACGGCGAGCGCGAAGGCCCATAGCGGCGTGTCGAGCGGTTGCGATGCGGTCACGCGTTGGATCGATCCATTAAGCCCGCAAGCGGGAGAGGGCTGAAATATGCTAAGGGTGCGTGGCTATGGCATCAACCAGCAACCGCACCGTTGCCGTCGCCATCGTTTGCAAGGCCCCGATCGCCGGGCAATCGAAGACCCGGCTGTCGCCGCCGCTGCGGCCGGAGGAATGCGCCGCGCTATCGGCCTGCTTCATCCGCGATATATCGAATACCGTGCAGGGCATGGCCGAGACCGATAACGTTGCCGGTTACGCGGTCTACACGCCGCGCGGATCGGAAGCTGTGCTGCGCCCATTGCTGCCCCAGCGCTTCCGGCTGAGCTCGCAAAGCGAGGGCGATCTCGGCGCCCGCATGTGCGAGAGCATCTCCGGTTTGCTGGCCGCCGGCCACGCCGGGGCGATCCTGATCGGGGCCGACATGCCGACGCTGCCGATATCGATCCTGCGCGACGCGGTGCGGGCCGTTCGCAGCAACGATTGCCTGGTGCTGAGCCCCGCACTCGATGGCGGCTATACATTGATCGGGCTATCGCGCCCGCATGCCGAGCTGTTCGCCGACATGCCCTGGAGCACAAGCGAGGTGTACCGGCTCACGCTTGCGCGCGCGCGCACGCTTGGCCTGCCGGTGGTGAATGTCGCCGGCTGGTACGATGTCGACGATGCAGCATCGCTGCGGATGCTGACCGACGAGTTGTCTGGACAACGTCCGCCGTTCGCCGATGCAAGTCTCGCCGGCGCCGACGCGCCGGCCTCGCGGGCGTTCTTAAGCGCACGCCGTAATTATATTAGCGCATGATCTTTCCCGAAAACCGGTTCCCACTTTTCGGGATCATGCGTTAACCGTCGATCAGCGCATTGGGCTTGGCAAAACGCTCCAGCGCCATTGAATCCTCAATAATAATATCGCGCCCTGAACTCCGCACGCCATATTTCGCCAGCAGCGCCAGATTGCGCGACAGATTCTCCGGCGTCATCCCCAGGCTCGATGCCCAGTTCGCCAGCCGCTCCGCGCTGGTGCGCAATTTCTCGTTCTTGAGCGAGCGCACGACGCTGCGATAGCGCTCGGCGAGCTCATTGACGATCGCGCGGGCGAAAGCGTGGTCGCGGTCGAACACGTCGCGCACGGTCTTTGCCGGGATCATGAGAATTTGCGACGGCATCAAGGTGCGGGCCGATTTGAGATAGACGTCGTCGCGAATCACCGCCGCCAGGATGAAGGTCGACACCGGCCGCACGATATCGAGCGTGGTTTCATGACGGTCGTGGATGCCGTACAGCTCGACCGATCCCTCGACGACGATATGCAGGAAGTCCGGCATGCCGCCTTCGGTGATCAGCGTCACATGCTGTGGAAAACGCTGCAGGAATGCGGCGCTGACCAGCTCATCGAAATTCGCCTCGCTCATGTCGCGGAACAGCGGCAGGGCGCGGATGACTTTCCAATCTGATTGACGCACGGTTTTGCCTCCAAATGCAGGCTCTTCACGACGCATAGTTCACAGTTTAGGCCGGATAAAACCGAACCGACTTGATAAATATCAAAATGAAAATACCCATAAGTCAATCTATGTACTGTCATAAGTAAAGTCAGTTTGTCGCAGAGAAATGGTCAGTAGTATTGATCAAACTCAAAGCATTGGATGCGGTTTCCCGCTTTTGTCGGCGCTGACGATTTTCATCGCTTCACAGAAGTAGGCGGGCTCCATGCCAAAACCCTCAGTGATCAGTGTCGCCGGCCGCAGCGACGCGCAAGTCTTTGAGACTCGCAAGCAATATTCCGTGCTGGCGATGAACACGTTGGCCTTTACGGTCAACTTTGCCATCTGGACGATGTTTTCCGTCATCGGCATCCGCATCAAAAGCGAGCTGAGTCTGAACGAGACCGAATTTGGTCTGCTGGTCGCCACGCCGATTCTCACCGGCTCGCTTATCCGCTTACCGCTTGGCATCCTGACCGACCGCTATGGCGGCCGCGTTGTTTATCTCATTCAGATGATCCTCGTGGCCATCCCGACCTATGGTTTGGCGTTCGCCACTCAATATTGGCAGTACCTGGCGATCGGTCTGTTCGTCGGCCTGGCCGGCGGTTCGTTCGCGGTCGGCATCGCCTACACCTCCGCTTGGTTCCCGAAAGAGAAGCAGGGCACCGCGATGGGCATCTTCGGCGCCGGTAACGCCGGCGCCGCGGTCACGAACCTGGCGGCGCCGCTAATCATCGTCGCATTCGGCTGGCGTGCCGTGCCGCAGGTTTACTCCGTTGCCATGCTGGCGATGGCGGTGCTGTTTTGGTTCTGCACCTATCCCGATCCGAAGGTTGAAGAGCGTCGCAAGAAGGGCAAATTTCCCTCGGTCATCGAGCAACTCGCGCCGCTGGCGGAAATGCGGGTGTGGCGGTTCTGCCTGGCCTACTATTTTGTGTTTGGCGGCTTCGTCGCGCTCGCGCTCTGGCTGCCGAAATATTACGTATCGGAATACGGCCTGACGCTTCAGTCCGCCGCCTTCATCACCATGTTTTTCACGCTGCCGTCCGGCCTCATCCGCGCGCTCGGCGGATGGATCTCCGATAAGTTCGGCGGCAGCACCACGACCTGGTGGGTGTTCTGGGTGTGCATCGTCTGCCTGTTTTTCCTCGCTTATCCGCCGACCACGCTGGTGGTCCACGGCGTCAAAGGCAATGTCACCTTCGACATGGGGATCGGCGTCGTCTTTTTCACCGTGCTCGTCTTCGTTGTTGGAATCGCGCAAGGCATCGGCAAGGCCAGCGTCTACCGCGAGCTTGCCGATTACTACCCGGCGAATATGGGTTCAGTGGGCGGTCTGGTCGGCGTGATCGGTGGCCTCGGCGGCTTCACGATGCCGATCATGTTCGGCATTGCCGTCGATGCCACCAATGTGCGCAGCAGCGCGTTCATGCTGATGTATGCCGTTGTCGCGGGCACGATGGTCTGGACCTGGCTGGCGGAAAAGGGCGAACGTGCGGCCGTGCTGGAGCGCGAACCGGCGCTGCGCGACCAGATGGTCAAGGAACATCTAGTCGAAGCGCCCGCCGCTCGCCGCTGGCTCACCGACTGGCGCCCGGACGACAATTCGTTCTGGCAAAACCAGGGCCGTCGTATCGCTCTGCGCAACCTGATCCTCTCCATGCCGCCGCTGTTCCTGTCCTTCGCGGTGTGGATGGTCTGGAGCGTGGTGGTGGTCGAACTGCCGCGCATCGGCTTCCAGTTCAGCACCAGCCAGCTGTTCTGGCTGGCGGCCGCACCGGGTATCTCGGGCGGCGCGCTGCGACTAGCCTATGCCTTCGTCGTGCCGATCTTCGGTGGCCGTAACTGGACGGTGTTCAGCACCGCCTCGCTGCTGCTGCCGACGCTTTGGATGGCCCTGGCGATCCAGAACCCGGCCACGAGTTACGCGGTGTTCGTCGCCATAGCGCTGTTGTGCGGTTTGGGTGGCGGCAACTTCTCCGCCAGCATGGCCAATATCAGCTTCTTCTTCCCAAAGAAGATGCAGGGCACAGCGCTCGGCTGGAATGCCGGTCTCGGCAATCTCGGCGTCGGCGTCATGCAGGCCGTGGTGCCCTTGACCATCTATGGCGGCGCGCTCGCCTTCATGGGCGGCACCTCGCAGACCTACACCGACGGCGCCATCGTCACCAAAGTCTGGATGCAGAATGCCGCCTATATCTGGGTGCCGTTCATTCTGCTGGCGACCGTCGCGGCCGCCTGGGGCCAGAACAACATCCGCGGCGTGCAGGCGACCTTCCGCGAGCAGCTGGGCATCTTCCAGCGCAAGCACGCCTGGATCCTGGCCTGGCTCTATACCGGCACATTCGGCTCGTTCATCGGATTTGCCGCCGCGTTCCCGCAACTGCTGTCGACTTATTTCCCGACCTCCGAAGCCAAGCACTGGGCCTTCATCGGCCCGCTGCTGGGCGCGCTGGTGCGTCCGCTCGGTGGCTGGCTGTCCGACCGGCTGGGCGGCGGCAAGGTCACGTTCTGGAACTTCGCGGTCATGTTCGTCGCGGCGATCGCCATCCTGGTGTTCCTGCCGGCGGCTTCGGGCGGCTCCTCGCCGGCCTGGTTCTTCGCCAGCTTCGTGCTGCTGTTCATCACCACCGGCATCGGCAACGGCTCGGTGTTCCATGTCGTGCCCAATGTCTTCCTCCAGCTGCACAAACGCGTGGCCGGGAAGGGCAAGGCGGCACAGGGGCGGGCGGTCATCGAAGGCGAAATCGAAGCCTCGGTGGCGCTTGGCTTTACCGCGGCGATCGCGGCGCTCGGGTTGTTCTTTATCCCGGCGGTGATCGGCATCTCCATCAATGCGACGGGAACGGCCGGAACCGCTCTGGCCGTGTTCGTCGTGTTCTACCTGACGTGCCTATTGGTCACCTGGTGGTGGTACCGGCGCAGGGACGCGGAAGTTCGGTGCGACTGAACGAGTGGTTCGCCGTCTCAAAATTAACGCAAAGAATGATGCATAGAGATCGAGAGGAATGACATGTC
>JACQDO010000295.1 GCA_016201085.1 Hyphomicrobiales bacterium
GCCTTGCTCGACCACGAAGCTGCCGTTCATGTAGGATTCGCCGAACTTGAGTTCGGGATCGAGCAGGATGCCCCATTCGGCGGCGCGCGTGACAAAGCGGACCGAAACCGGCTGTCCGGTTCCGTCGCCGAACGTGAACACCGTACCGCGCGAGGTGGTGACTCTAAATGTGCCCCGGCGGATAAAGGTCTTGAGCAGAAACCGAAGCAACCGGTCCATCGGCCGCCTCCATCACATCATAATCTGACTGCCCTACAATCGGCGTCATCTCTCCCTAACGCCGCCGTTCCGAAAAGGTTGATTGGATGCAATTAGACCAAAGAACAAAATTCACGGCAATCCCTTTGAAGCGGACGTCTTACGCACGCTGCCCGACATAGTACGGAGAGCTATGGTACACACACCGGCGTGAATATCGGCTAAGAGATAGGCCGGCTACGCGAAATGAAATGTCTGGAGCGCCAATGTCCCAGTTTGTCCGTCGATCGATTTGCATGGTGGGATTCCTGCTCGCCCTCGCCACCCCGCTGCGGGCGCAGGAAAACCTGGATTCCAACAAGACGCCGCAGCAGTTGTACGCCTCGGATTGCGCGGTCTGCCACAAGTCGCCGCAGGGCCTGGCGGCCAGGGGCGGCGGCTTCGGCGGGCTTGAGGGCTTCCTCCGGGAACATTATACCGCCAGCCGTGAATCGGCGGCCGCCATCGCCGGCTATCTGCGCGCGGTGGGCGGCGCCCCAGCGGCATCCGGTCGAGTGGGCAAGGGCAAAGGCAAGAAGGGCGACGATAAGGCCAAGGGAAGCGAGAAGAAGCCGGGCGAGGCCAAAACCGGCGACGGCAAGTCCGGCGACGACAAGGCTGGGGAGGCCAAATCCGGCGAAGGCAAGCCGGCCAAGCCCAAATCTGCCGCGCCAAAGTCTTCCGACGCCAAGTCTTCCGACGCCAAGTCTTCTGAAAAATCTTCCGAAGCCAAGCCGGTCAAACCCAAGTTGGCCAAGCCGAAGCCGGCCGAGAGCAACAAGACGGACTAGCTCGGCCGGTCCGACCGACCTCCGGTCTTCAGCTCTCGCCGTTCGTGCTATGCCTCGTGGTCGTGCTTGTGTAGCCGAGCGGTCGTTCGGCGATGCAAACTAAAGCTGTGCCGGAGGCATGAACTGTACGCCGACGGTGAAATCGTGGCGCCAAACAACCTTGCAATTCCGCCGCACCGGCCCGTCCCGACTGAGCAGCAACGTGAATTCGTTCGGGAGCGCGGCATTCGACGTTGAGATACGGGCTCCCATGACCGACATATCGACAATTAAGCACGATAGCGGCAACAAGTTCGGCGCCCGTTCGATGATCGCATTCAATTGAATAATTTGTCGCGCTGACTTTCTGCGCTCGGGAAACGGCAAGCTTTCGCCCATCCGCGGACGGTAATCCGGCACGTTTGAACAACCGGTTTATCGATGTTCGAAAAACCGGTTTATGAACGACATTAAGCGAGCGTTGCCGAGGTCCGAGCAATTTGAGCGAGTTCGCGGTGCGAGGCGGCGGACTTTGCGGCCTTCCGCATCCGCCGAAGCGGGGGCCCAGGCCCAAGGCAGCTTAGGGTTTCTCGAAAATCGCGCCGTAATGATACGGCGGCAACTCGACTATCCGGGCTAACTTAAATCCAGCCGGTTCCACAGACGCGGCAGTTTCTCCGGGGGTGATTCTCAGTTCGGTCGCCGGTCCGCGCGGCTCGCCCAGGATCGTCGTCTGCTCGCGCGGCCGGGCGTGCCAATTCACGATTGCGAAACTGCCATCGGCTTTTAACGTCTCCGCAACCGCGCGCGCGAGACGCGTTCGCTCCGGCACGCCATGAAACGCATTCGCCAGAAAGACAAAATCTGCGGGCCGTGGCACGAGCTTGGCCACGTCATAGGCGTTGCCTGCAACAAAGTTGCCGTTTGTGCGGCCGCTTTCGGCAAGGCGCAGCCTGGCCACGTCGAGTAAATTGGCATCGATATCGATCGCAACAACATGCTGCGCGATCTTGGCGATCTGCAAGGTGAACCAGCCGTCGCCGCAACACAGGTCGATCACGCTCATGCCGGGCCGCATGCCGACTTGATCGAGCACCGTCGCGGGCGCGGGCCACAAGGCTTCCCACCATCCGGCGGTCGGCATTTCCGTTCCTTGGAAAAATCCCGCGAGCGCCACGTCTTGCACCCCTAACTTGACAGGCCGCCATCATTCAATTAGTCACTTGAACGATATAATTCCGCCGCGAACGCGATGTCAACAATCGGTCCCAAACAGGCGCTGTTTGTCCAATTCGCCGCTATTGCGAAAACCCTGGGGCACGGCCATCGCCTTGAATTGCTGGAACAGATGGCGCAGGGCGAGCGCAGCGTTGAAATTCTTGCCGATCGCGCCGCTCTCTCTATTGCGAATGCATCTCAGCACTTGCAGCAGATGAAGCGCGCCGGCCTGGTGACGACGAGGCGTCAGGGCAAGTTCGTGTATTACCAGTTGGCCGACGAGGGCATCATTGCCGCTCTGGCGGCGCTGCGCCGGATCGCGGAGCGCAATGTCGCGGAAGTCGAGCGCATTATTCGCAGCTATTTCAACAAACGCGACGAATTGGAACCGGTCTCTCACAAACAGCTTCTGAAGCGAATCCGCGCCGAAGCGGTCACCGTGCTGGACGTGCGCCCGCCGGACGAGTTCGCCTTGGGACACCTGCCCGGCGCGCTGAACATTCCACTGCGTGCACTGAAGACGCGACTTCGCGAACTCGATCCTGCGCAGGAAATCGTGGCGTATTGCCGTGGCAAATATTGCGTGCTCGCCTTTGAGGCGGTCGCGTTGCTGCGCGCGCGTGGTTTCAATGTGCGGCGATTGGAAGACGGGTTTCCCGAATGGCGGGCTTCTCGACTGCCCATCGTGACGGGCAATGCTTGAGGATTTGGGGGCATGTCCGTGATCGTTGATTAGGCGGTGGCAATGCAGACCTATGAATGAACTCGCGTACTAATCGGTAGATTGGCATTCTGGGAGGAAAGGCTATGAGCGCAGTCGAAGCGAACGTGCAAAGCACCCAATATGTGGATTTCTGGAACGATGTCCTGGTCCCGAAATTCATCAAATATAAGCACATCCTGGTCGACGGGCTGACGCACCACAGCGAAGCTATTTTTCCGTCGTTGCCGGTCAAGGAGGGCGACAGGGTCCTCGATATCGGCTGCGGCTTCGGCGATACCGCGATCAAGCTGGCGCGGCGCGTGGGCGAGCGCGGCGCGGTCGTTGGAATGGACTGCTGCGAGGCGTTCCTCGACTACGGCCGCCAGGACGCCGCCAGGCTGGGCGTGCGGAATATTTCTTTCGTCAACGGCGATGCGCTGCTTTACCCCTTCAAGCCCGAGTACGATTTCGTCTTTTCGCGCTTCGGAACGATGTTTTTCGCCAACCCGGTGGCGGGATTGCGCAACATGCGCAAGGCGCTGAAACCGGACGGCATCATGACGCATATCGTTTGGCGCACGCGCGGCGACAATCCCTGGCTCAGCATGGCCAAGGATGTCGTCTTGAAGTTCTTGCCGCCGCCCGGCGAGGACGCGCTCACCTGCGGGCCGGGGCCGTTTTCGATGTCGGACGAGGCGACGGTCACCAAGATGATGGAGATCGCCGGTTACAAAGACATCGTCTTCAAGCGGGTCGACGCCCCGGTGCTGGTCGGACGAACCGTCGAGGACGCCATCAATTTCCAGCTTGCCATCGGCCCGGCCGGCGAGGTGTTCAGAGAGGCTGGCAAAGAGGCCGAGGCGAAGCGAGGGCAAATCGAAGCTGCGCTGGCGGCGGCCATCAATGCTCAGAAGAAAGAGGCCGATGGGATCGTGATGGATTCGTCGTCCTGGGTCATATCGGGCAAGAATCCAGCCTGACGCGAGACTCGATCAACTGCAAGGCCGCGCGCGCAACGTCTGGTCCTGGCGCCTAACGGACATAGTGCGACGGCCGCCGAGAGCTGGCTCACGGCGGCGGAGCGGATATGCGCGAACCAGCTTCGCTTTAAGAATTCGCGCCGCGGCAAATCGGCCTAACGGCTCACGCCTCTTCGTCATTCTTGGCCTTGGCTTTCTTCGCAGCCTTGGCTGGCTTGTCTTCGGTGGGAGCGGCCCCCGCGTTGTCGCCGGCCTCGGCAGCTTCTTCGCCTTCCGCCGCGGCCTTGCGGGCGCCTTCCTCGAAGAAGATTTCGGCGTTGGCGAGCGCCGCCGCCGCTTCCTCCTCGGCTTCCGTGCGCCGAACGGTGACGTCCTCGCCGCGCGCGATGCGCTCGGCTTCCGCCTCGCTGCGCGCCACGATCACGGTGATCGACACCTCGACGTCCGGGTGCAGATCGAGCGCCACCTTGTACTGGCCGATCGACTTGATCGGCGTATTGAGCGTCACGTGCGAGCGGTTGATCTCGGCGCCGTCGCCCTTCATCAGGCCGGCGATGTCGCGCGGGCTGACCGAGCCGAACAGCTGGCCGCTTTCGCTCGCCTGCCGGATGACGGTGTAGCTCTTGCCGTTGACCTTGGCGGCGGTCTGGCCGGCGACGCCCTTGGCTTCCAGGCTCTTCTGCTGCAGCTCGGCCTTCATGCCCTCGAAGCGCGATTTGTTGTCGGCGGTGGCGCGCAACGCCTTGCCGCGCGGCAGCAGGAAATTGCGGGCATAGCCGTCCTTCACGCGCACGACGTCGCCCATTTGGCCGAGCTTGCCGATGCGCTCGAGCAGGATCACTTCCATTGTCGTTACTCCTCGATCTGATCTTGTTGGATTGTTGAAGATGAATTCCGTTTTGTCAGTCTCGTTGGTCAGGTCACGGCGGGCGGCCCCCGTTTGCGCGCGATGCGGGCGCGCAGATTGAAGGCGATCTCGATCAGGCCGAGCAGGCAGAGCGCCAGCACCGGCCAGCCGAACACGATCACCGCCGCATAGACGCCGCCGAGCAGGAAGCCGCGGCTGTTGATGCCTTGCGTGATGGCATGCAGCACCGCGAAGCCGAGCACGCCAAAAGCCATCAGCAGGCTCGCCGACAGCACGCCGGCGACGATGCCGATCAGGCCGCCGAGAAAGCTCAAGCCCATGGCGATGGCGAGCGCCGCCGCCGCGAGCGGCGGGAATGTCATGGCCGACAGTTGCGGCCATGGCCGCTTCAGCCGGCAGGAAAATTTCACGATGCGCGCGGAGAGCCACAGGTTGAACGTGTTGGTGATGGTGGCGAGCACCGCCGCCGCCGCTGGAATCGCCGCCACCATGAAGTCGATCAGCCGCTCGGCATTGCTGACGCCGGGCACCGTGAGCGGCGTGCCCGCCGGCGCGCCGGTCTCGATGCGCAGCATGCGCGAGAGCGCCTGGTGCAGC
>JACQDO010000291.1 GCA_016201085.1 Hyphomicrobiales bacterium
TGGAAATTATGCCGACGTCATCTCACGTTCGGCGGACGGGCGCTACGCAGTGGCCGATCCCACCATGCGAGCGGAGATCATGCGGCTGCGCAACGATCCGGCCGCGAGCGCGATGATGGCGGGCACCTTCACGCGCAGCAATGCCGAGCAGCTGCGGAGCGCGATCGGCCGTGAGCCTTCCGAAGGCGAGCTCTACCTCGCGCATTTTCTAGGCCCCGGCGGTGCGGCAAAAATGATCGGCGCAGCCACGTCGCAGCCGCGCGCCGCTGCGGCTGACATGTTTCCGCAGGCGGCGGCGGCCAATCCGAGCATCTTCTACGACGCCGCCGCGCGCCCGCGCAGCGTCGGCGACGTCTATGGCAAGCTGACTGGGCGCTTCGAAAGCGCGCGCGCCTTGAGCTTCGCCTCGGTCACGCGCACGGCCAATCTCAGCATCTCCTCTGCCAGACCTTCGTCGTCCGGCACGCGCCCACCCGAGCGAAGCGATGCCGCCACGCCACAATCGTCCGACACCGCCGGCGTCACGCAGGCATTTGCGCAGGCCAATGTCCTGCCGCCGCAAGCGGCGACCGAGCAGTTGTTCCAGTCGATGTTCACCGATCGGGCGCAGGCCGCGGTGACGCGGACCGTCAGCAGCCTGTGGGCGCCGAACAAGATCGCGTCGGCGGCCCAGCCGGCGCGGCCGCTCGATTTGTTCACCGACAGTCCGACCGATACGCGCAAGCTGTTTCGCGGCAGCGTTTGATATCGCTGCGTTTTCGGCGCCCACGTCGTTAACAGTCCATCAACATCTATGGTGAACGCTTTGTTAAGCCTCCTCGGCTAGCCTAGCCTCGTGCCGTCAGTATCGACGGCGGTGTTCGTAGCGTCGGTTGGGTCAAATGATTGTTCGTCAGTTTCTGCAATGGGTCCGCCATGCGCCGCCCGGCGAGCGGGCCGAAGCCACCTCCGCGCTGGCGCGCGCCTATCTCCATTCCGATCTGTCCGCCGACGATCTCGCCGCCGCCGAAGGCGCGATGATCATGCTGCTCGACGATCCGTCGCCGCTGGTGCGGCGCGCGCTTGCGGATGTATTCGCCTCCGCGCAGAAAGCACCGCCGGTGGTGGTGCAGGCGCTGGCCGCCGATCAGCCGGATGTCTCGGTGCCGCTGCTGTCGCGCTCGCCGCTGCTGCTGGATGACGATCTCGTCGACCTGATCGCCACCGGCCATCCCGAGGCGCAGCTAGCTATTGCCGGCCGACCCCTGTTGTCACGCTCGCTGGCCGCCGCCATCGCCGAAGTCGGGACGGCCGAGGCCTGTCTTACGCTCTTAGAAAATGCCGACGCCGAAATCGCGCTGTTCTCCATCGACCGCATCGTCGAGCGTTTCGGCGATGTGGCGTCGATCCGCGAAAATTTGACGGCGCGTGACGATCTACCGATGACGACGCGTCAGGCGCTGCTCAGCAAGCTGTCGCAGACGCTGGCCGGCTTCGCCCGCCCATGGCTCGGTTCCGAGTACGCCGACCATGCCGCGCGCGAGGCCTGCGAGCGCGCCACCGTCGCGCTGGCGGCCGATACGCCCTACGAGGAAGTCGCCGAACTAATGCGGCATCTGCGCGAGAGCGGCCAGCTCACCGCCGGCATGATCCTGCGCGGGCTGTTGTCGGGCAACCTGGTGCTGTTCGAGGAGGCGCTGGCGGAATTGTCCGACCTGCCGCTCGATCGCGTCACCGGCTACATCCATGACAAGAATATTTCCGGCTTCCACGCGCTCTACCGCAAGGCCGGGCTGCCGGATGCCGCGTACCCGGCGTTCCGCGAAGCGATCGCGGCTATGCGCGACGGTATCCTGCTCGGCGAGCATGGCGGGGTGGCGCGTCTCAAGCGGCGCATGGTCGAGCGCGTGCTGGCGCGTTGCGCGGGCGAGCGTGGCCCGGAGACGGCGAACCTGCTGGCCTTGCTGCGGCGCTTCGCGGTCGAGGCCGCGCGCGAGGAAGCCCGCCTGTTCTGCGACGATCTGGTCGCCGGCCATCGCGTGAGCGACGACGACAGGCTGGTGGCGTAGGCGCGTTCCCCGGACGCGGCGCAGCACGGAGCGCAGCGGAGCGGTGCGCCGCTGATCCGGGGCCGTTCCAAACTCAGGATTTACGAAGGTCCCGGTTCTGCAGCGCACCGCTATGCGCTGCGCTGCGCCCGGGACACGACCGCAACTTACTCCGGCACGATCGACGGGCCCTTGATCTGCTCGAGCACATCCGGGCGGCCGCGGTTCTCGTGCATGAGGAACTCGTCCGTCACCTCGCGCAAGCGCTTGGTCAATTGGTTGGCCAGCGCGACGGCGTCGGAGCGGTCGTATTCGCGATAGATGGCGCGCATCGCGGCGACATGTTGGTCCACCAGCGTGATCGGTATGCGGTTCGAATCGGGCGTATGTTCGATCAGCCGACACAGGCTGTTGGCGACCGACGCCATCGCCGGAAAGCCGAAGGTCGCGGCTTCGCCCTTGATATCGTGGGCGGCATGAAACAGCTCTTCCTTGTTGGTCGAAGTGAAGCCGGCAACGCTGACGAGCTGACGCGCCTTGTCGAGCCGCTCGCATTCGGCATCCATCCAGGAGGCGAACTCGCCGGACAGATCGGACAGCGCCTTCTCCGCGCGCGCGATTGGATCGTCGACCTCGCCGGGCTGCAGCGGCTTGTTGGAAACCGCCTTGCGCAGCTTGTTTTCCGGCACGATGACCTCGTGGTCGCCATACGTGGTGACGGCAGCGGAATGCTTCGATGGGGCCATGGTGTTGCTGCCTGTGTCAGCTTGATGGACGGACTTTTTCGAGCAATGGCGACTGCTTGATAACGTCGGCCTTGCCGCCCCTGCGGCGTTCGGGGCCGACGTAGTTTGGATTGACGTTGCGGCGACGGTCGGGACCGAAATAAGTCTTGGTCTTGATGAAGGGGCGCGGGTTGGCGATCACATTGACGATGCGCTGATACAGGCCCTTGGCCGAGATCGGTTTGGCGAGGAATTCGGTGACGCCGGCATCGCGCGCCGAGGTGACGCGCATTTTCTCGGAATGGCCGGTGAGCATGATGATCGCGACGTATGGATTGGCATTGGCGCCGGGCTGGCGGATCATCTGCGTGAGCTCTAGTCCGTCGAAGATCGGCATCGCCCAGTCGACGATGACGACGTCGGGGACGTAATGCGTGAAGGCTTCCAGGCCGGCGGCGCCGTCTTCCGCCTCATGCACTTCGCGCGCGCCGAAGCCGTGCAGCAGCGTGCGCAAGATGCGCCGCATATGCGCGTTGTCGTCGATGACGAGAAAACGCAGGCGGTTGAAATCGATGCGGATCATGCGGCCCCACGGCCTCGGGCGGCCTCAGCCCGATACCGTCCGAGCAAAGCTACCGGGGCGGCCTTAACGAAGGGTTGAGGATCGTGGCGGGCTGCAAATACCTGCGGTCCGCGTATGCGCCTATTCCTTGAGCAGGCTCGCCATGATGCGCTCGCGCGTCAGCGGCAGGTCGCGGATGCGAGTTCCCAGCGCATGCGACACCGCGTTGCCGATGGCCGCGGCGGTGGGGCCAGCGGTGACTTCGCCGACGCCGAGCGGAACTTCGTCCTTGGTATTGATGAGCTCGATGTCGATCTCCGGCACTTCGCTGAATTTCAGCACCGGATAGGTTTCCCAATCGAACGAAGCGTGGCCTAAGGCCACGCTGTTGTCGAAGCGAACCTGCTCCTTGAGCACCCAGCTCGCCGACTGGATGATGCCGCCTTCGAGCTGGTTGATAACCCCGTCGGGATTGATGACCAGGCCGGCATCGGTCGCGCACCAGACATGACGCAGGCGAATTTCCTCGTCGACGTCGAGCTCGACCACGCAAGCGGCATAGGCGGCGCGGTTCTTATAGCGCGCGAAGGCGATGCCGCGGCCGCGGCCGGCGCCGCCCGGTTCGCCGGCCTGCCAGTTGGCCATGGCGGCGACCTTCTCGATCACCGCGCGGGCGCGTTGGTCGGCGGTGATGGCGAGCCGGTAGGCGACCGGATACACTCCAGCGCGCTCGGCCAGCTCGTCGATGCAGCATTCGAGCGCGAACACGTTCGGCATGGCGCCAAGTCCGCGCAGCGCCGAGGTGCGCACCGGTGTCTCGGTCACCAAATGATGAATGTGGCGCTTGGCCGCGATGTCGTAGAGCGGCTCGGCGTTACGCGTGGCGCCGCCGCCATTGGATTCAGGTACATCGTTCGGTGGCGGTTCCGGCGGCGGATGGGGCAGCGCCAGCGCGCCCAGCAGGTTGCCACCGGCGCCCGGCCGCTGATTGTGCGTCGGGCTCCAGATTTCCTGCGTCCAGTCGGTCGGCTTGCCGGCCTCGTCGAGCAAGGCGTGCACCTTCACAATCATCGCCGGCGTTTTCGGCTCGTAGATGAATTCTTCCTCGCGCCGCCAGCGCACACGGATGGGTTTGCCCGGCAACTGCATGGCGACGATGGCGGCGTCGGCGGCGGCGTCGTCGGAGCCGTTGTGGCCGTAACAGCCGGAGCCCTGCACGTGGTGCACGGTGATGGCGGAGGCTTCGAGGCCCAACGTCTTCACCAGCGCCGCGCGCAACGGGAACACACCCTGGCAATGCGTCCATACCGTCAGATGGCCATTGTCGTAGTGCGCCAGCCCGCAGGACGGCGAGATCGAGGCATGCGCCAGATAGCCGCGCGAATAGGTTCGCTCGAAACGTTCCCGGCCTTTGGCATCGGCCGGCTCGGCGCCGAAGACGCGGTCGACCGCCGGCCGTTGAAGCAGCCAGTTGGCCTCCTGCTGGATCGCCGTCGGCGTTTCGACGTTTTGCCATTTGACGTGGCTGTCGGCGGCGACCGCGGCGAGGTCGACGGCGGTTTCGTCGTCGCCGAGGATGGCGAGGAAATTTCCCTGGCGCACGAATGCGACCGGCGCCTTGGCGACGCGCAGGATCGCCCGCTCATCGACGGAACCGATGGTGGCGCCGCGATTGGGCTGGCGCACCACGCGGGCATGCTGCATGCCCGGAAGCCGCATGTCGTGGATGAAGATGGCGTCGCCGAAGATCTTGGCCGGCAGGTCGAGGCGGGCGCTGCTCGTCCCGATGCTCTCGAGTTCGGCAATGGGCTTGCGCGCGCCGCTGCCGCCCGCGTCGACATTGAGATCGACCGCGCCGGCGAGCGTCCAGTAATCCTGGCCGGTGCTCGCGCCCTTGCGCAGGATGCTGCCGTCGCGAATGGACAGCTCGTTGACCGGGCACGCCAGCACTTTGGCCGCCTGTGCGAGAAACAGCGCGCGCACATCGGCGCAGGCCTGCCGCATCGCCACGCCGCCGAACTGGATCGACTGGCTGCCGGCGGTATAGCCCTCGTTCGGCGTCACCGCCGTGCTGCCGGAACGGATGGCGATGCGCGTCATCGCCACGTCAAGCTCGTCGGCGGCGATCTGTACCATCGCGGTCAACACGCCCTGGCCGATCTCGACGCGGCCGGTGTTGATCGCCACTTGGCCGGGCGCCGGGAACGCCACCCAGCGCGCCAGGCTGGGATTGTCTTTCAGCGGGCCGGGGAGGACGGGGGCGTTCATTGTTGCCCTCCGCGCAACTGGGCGGCGGCTTTCTCGACCGCGCGCAGGATGCGGTTATGCGAGCCGCAGCGGCAAATATTGTCGTCGAGCGCTTGGGCGATCTCTGCGCGCGTCGGCGCGGGATTGTTGTCGAGCAGCGCCTTGGCGGACACGACGATGCCGGACAGGCAGTAGCCGCACTGGCCGGCCTGTTCGTCGATGAAGGCCTGTTGCAACGGGTGCGGGCGCTCGGGTGTGCCGATGCCTTCGATGGTGACCACCGATTTGCCGGCGACGCTCCACACCGGCTTGGCGCAGCATTTCTCCGGCCTGCCGTCGATCAGCACCGTGCAGCAGCCGCACTGCTCGAGCCCGCAGCCGAAGCGCGTGCCCATCAGGCCGAGATTATTGCGCAACACATTGAGCAGCGGCGTCTCTTCATTGTCGAGGTCGACGCCGACCGGCTTGCCGTTGACGGTGAATTCGAATTTCTGCGTCATTTGCGGCTCATGCGTGGCAGTAATTTATGAAATGCGGGCAGGAGAGCGGCCCAACGATTCCCGGTGACCGGCGTATAACGGCCTCAACTCGGACATGGCGTCAAGTGCGAGGAAACGCTAGCCGGAACCATCGGGCTCGCACTTGCGTTGTCGGCATTACAAAGGACAAAGCATGCGATTCTTACTCACACGAATTGCGCCTTTGGTCGCCGTGGTGTGCATCCACGGTGCCCCGGCCTACGCGCAGGTTGCGATCGACGCCCCCGCACGCGCGCATCCCGATCTATCGGATACGGTCCACCCCGCGCTGCCCGACTTCACCATGCAACAGCGGGCCGCCATCTATAATGCGGTGATGCAGGAAAGGTCGGCAGAGCCGCTGCCGACTGAGATGCGGGTCGGGGTCGGCACGAAACTTCCGCAATCGGTACAGCTCCGCCCGCTGCCGGATGCCGTTCGCGACCAGATAGCGGCGGCGCAAAAATACCAATACGCGGTCTGGGCAAAAGAAGTATTGGTGATCGACCCGGCGCAGCGGATGGTGGTCGATATCCTGCGCGCGCCCTTATAGAGGATTGCCGCTAGAAGCCGAACTGTTCGCTCAGAATGCGCTCGTCGAGATTATGGCCGGGATCGAACAGCATATTGAGCGAAATCGCGTGGTCCATGCTGACGTCGACGCGGCGCACCGAGCGCACCTCGTCCGAATCGGCGACCTCGGCCACCGGCCGCTTGTCGACGTCCATGACCTCGATGCTGACCTTGGACTTGTCCGGCAGCAGCGCGCCGCGCCAGCGCCGCGGCCGGAACGGGCTGATGGCGGTGAGCGCGAGCAGCGGCGCATTGATCGGAATGATCGGTCCCTGCACCGACAGGTTATAGGCGGTGGAGCCGGCCGGCGTCGCCACCAGCACGCCGTCGGCGACCAGCTCGGCCAGCCGCTCCTGCTCGTCGATCAGGATGCGCAGGTGTGCCGCCTGCGCGGTCTGGCGGAACAGCGAGACTTCGTTGATGGCGCGATGCTCGCGCACGTGGCCTTGCACATCGAGGGTACGCATCAGCAGCGGATGCATGACGGGGATATGCGCGGCCGCCAGCCGCTCAAGCAGGCCGTCGAGCGAAAAATCGTTCATCAGGAAGCCGACGGTGCCACGATGCATGCCGTAAATCGGCTTGCCTGACATCATGTACTTGTGCAGGGTTTGCAGCATCAGCCCGTCGCCGCCGAGCGCCACGATCACGTCGGCTTGGGTCGGATCGACATTGCCATAGCGCGCGGCGAGCTGCGCATAGGCCTCGCGCGCCTCCGGCGTCTGGCTGGCGACGAAGGCGATGTTCTGGAAACTCGGGGCCTGCCGGCTCATGAAAAAGGACCTGACCTCAATGGAACGCGCGGTGCTCGTCTATACGACTTGGCCCTCGATTGTCGAGGCGGAGCGGGCAGGGCGGATCATCGTCGAGCGACGGCTGGCCGCCTGCGTCAATATCCTGCCGGGCATGATCTCGCATTATTGGTGGGAGGGCAAAATCGAGCGGGCGGAGGAGGCGGTCATGATCGTCAAAACGCGCGCCGCGCGGGCCGAAGCCGTGCGCCAGGCGGTGAAAGAAATGCACAGCTACAAGGTGCCGGCGATCATGGTTTTACCGGTCGAAAACGTCGATCCGGACTATCACGCCTGGATCGTGCAGGAGACCGCCGCGGCGAAGGCGCCTTGATCGCCGCCTTGTCTTATTAATTACAAATAATTTAGCCGCGCCACGATCCGGCCCGCTTTCCGACACCGCCGCGCACCGCTGTTTGAACGGGCGCTAACGGCGCACTTCAGAGCCGGTTCAGTGGCGATCTCGCATAGTCCCGGGCAACGGTCGGCTTGCCGCCGATCGGCCGAATTCAAATCCGGGTTTACGGGACCCATTGAGCAAGAGGATGACGACCATGTTGAGAACACTCGCCGCCGCCGCTGTCGCGGTCAGCCTGATCGCCGGCCCGGTGCTGGCGCAAGGCCCCGCTGCCGGTACTAGCGCGCCGACGACCACCAGTCAGCCGGCGAAAGCCGATGCCAGGAAGACCGTCACTATCGAGCACGTGAAGAAACATCACGTCGGCAAGAAGCACGCGGTCAAGGTGGTGAAGCACGTGAAGCACAAGAAGCACTTCAAGCATGTGAAGCGCGTGAAGCACCCGACCGAGAAGACGCGCGGCTAACCGCCGTTTCATCGCATCGCGGTAAACGAGCAGGCGTCGCCGGCACAATCTCAGTGCGGCGGCGCTTGACTCGTCCTTGCGTTCAGTGGGAACATTTTACCGTGCTGGTTCCCCGGGTCAGACCGGGGACGAAAGAGGGAACACGGATACCGCATCTGTCGCGGCAATCCGTGGCTGCCCCCGCAACTGTGAGCGGCGAGCCCGCGTCATACGGCCACTGGGCAACTGGGAAGGCCGGACGCAACTGGGTGACGACCCGCGAGCCAGGAGACCTGCCAGCGCAGTCACCCAACCGGTGGACGGGGCGTCCATACGGAGCGGTCTTCGCAGCGGTGACATCAATGCCGGTGCGAAAGCCGTGAGAGAAATCCTCCCACGACTTCGGAATTGGTGAGCGTCGCGCGTCAACGTTGTTGCGTGTTCCGTTCATGCCTCCTTCGCATCGGGTTTGGGTCCACCCGCCGCGCACGCGTACTCGCGTGCGCAAACGAAGGAACGTTGCGTCATGGGAATTCAACTCAGATTCAGCATAGCGCTTGCACTGACCGTACTGCTGGCGCAGACCGCGAGCGCGCAAGACTCATCGCAAGACAACAAGGTGATATTGCCGCCGATCGACGTCTCGTCGAGCCGGCTCGGGGGCGGCATCGCCGGCTCATCGACCAGCGTGATCACCGCCGAGGATATCGCCCGCTCGCCGAGCGAATCGTTGCAAGACGTCATTGGGCGCGAAGTCGGCGTGCAAACCTGGAACTTGTTCGGCGGCGTGAATGGCGCCGGCTCCACCGTCGATATGCGCGGGTTTGGCGCGGCTGCCGGCTCCAACACCTTGGTGCTCATCAACGGGCGGCGCCTCAACGACATCGACATGGCGAATGTCAATTTCGCCGCCATTCCGCGCAACAGCATCGAGCGCATTGAAATCACCCGCGGCAACAGCGGCGCGGTGCTCTATGGCGACAATGTCGCCGGCGGCGTGATCAACATCATCACCAAGACGGCGGTGGCGCAGCCGCCGACGGCGCGGATCGAGAGCGCATTAGGCTCGTTCCGCCGCGCCGAGGGAAATGCATCGGCAAGCGGGTCGTCGGGACCGTGGTCGGCTTCGCTCTATGGCAGCGCGCTGTCGACGGACGGTTACCGCGTCAACAATGCGACGCGGCAGCATAGCGGCGTCGCCGATTTCCGCTACACGACGCAGGAGGGGAGCGCCTATCTGAACCTTACCGCCCACGATCAGCGGCTCGGCTTGCCGGGAGCGCGGCGCGTCGACGCCATTACCGGTCTCAATCAATTGGAGAGCGATCGGCGCGGCGCTACGACGCCGTTCGATTACGCCAATACCCGGGGCTCCAGCCTAACGGCGGGCGTGACGCGCAATCTGTGGGCGGGAACCGAGCTGATCGTGGACGGAGGATTGCGCTTCCGCAACGACACGGCGGCGGCGTTTCTCGGCGGGTTCGACAATTTTCTGACGACCGGCTTGACGACCGGTTCGGTTACGCCGCGCATAACCAGCGAGCATACGCTGTTCGGCTTGCCGTCCAAGGTTATCGCCGGCATCGACTTCTACGATTCGATTTATCAGCAGGATCGTGGACTGCATCAGGGCGATCCGCCGATCCATAGCTACCGCCTGCGACAGCGCACGCTGGCCGGCTACGGGCAGGACACCATTGCGCTGCTGCCGACCACCGATCTGGCGTTCGGCGCCCGCGTGCAGCAGCATCGCATCGTTGCCTCCGACGTGTTCGATCCGGCCGCGCCGACCGCGCCTTTTGCGTTTGAGCTTGGCGGGCTGCCGCTCGACCAGACCGAAACCAATAAAGCGTGGCATGTCGGCATCGAGCATCGTTTCAACGGCATGGTCGCCATCTTCGGCCGCGCCGCGCAGAGTTTCCGCACGCCGAATGTGGACGAGCGGGTCGGCATGGCGCCTTTCGCCACCCCGACGAATTTCGATCTGCGCACGCAGACCTCGCGCGATATCGAAGGCGGTTTGCGCTTCACGTTCGCCAGACTCGGTGCGCAATGGAGCGTTTACGACATGGAGTTGAAGGACGAGCTGCATTTCAGCCCCGCGACCTTCACCAACACGAACCTCGATCCGACGCGCCGCTATGGCTCCGAATTGAGTGCCAAGTATCAACTCAGCGACAATGCGCGGCTGACGGGCGGGGCCAGTTACACGCGGGCGGTCTTTCGCGAGGGACCGTTTACCGGCAGCGATGTGCCCCTGGTCTCGCGCTGGACCGGCAATATCGGCGGTTCGTGGGATATCTGGCAGAAATATCTGACCTTCGACGGCATCGTGCGCTACGTCGGTCCGCGCCGCATGGATAACGATCAGACCAATCTGCAACCCATGATCCCGCCGCATACGGTGGTCGACGTGCGACTCGGTGGCGTGGTGGATAGGTTCACCTGGTCGGTGTCGGTGCAGAATCTGTTCAACTCGCTTTATTTCGACTATGCGGCGGCGAGCGCGTTCACCATCGGAACGTACAATGCCTATCCGCTGCCCGGACGAACCTTCATGGTGAAGGCCGGCGCCACGTTTTAAAACGGCGCGAGCTCGACTTCATCCGCTAGACTTCGTTCCGCAGAGACATATCGAAGGCCGCCCGGTGGGCGGCCTTTACGTTCGGTGCGCGGACATGATCGCCGATCTTGCGTGTTAATTCTGGTCGGCCTTGATGTTGTTGTCCTTCACCACCTTGCCCCAGACCCGCATTTGATTGGCGAGAAATTCGCGCTCGACCTCGGGGCCGCCCAAGGTCAACGAGACCTGCTGGGTCTCGATCAATTGCTTGGCGATACGCTCCTCGCGCAAGGTTGCCGCCATCTCGTTGCCGAAGCGTTCGACGATCGGTTTCGGCGTTCCCGCCGGCGCGAAGATGCCCCACCAGGCGTAGGCCTCGAAATCGGGAAAACCGCTCTCGGCCACGGTCGGCACGCTGGTGAGGAATTGATTGCGGGTCTTCCCGGTTTGCACGATGGCGCGCATGGTGCCGACACCGACCTGCGGCATTGACAACGCGGTGCTGCCGACCAGAAGATCGACATGGCCGGCGACCGCGTCGTTCATCGCCGGCCCGCCGCCGCGATAGGGCACGTGCGTAAGCTTGACGCCGGCCCGTTGCGCCAGCAGCGCCATCGCCAGATGGCCGACGCTGCCGCTGCCGACCGAGGCATAGCTGACGGTGCCGGGCTTCGCCTTGGCGGTAGCAAGGACATCGGCCAGCGTGTTGTAGGGTTTCGCCTTGGCGGTCGAGATCAGATAGGGCGCGGTGCCGATCAGCAGCACCGGATCGAGATCCTTCTCGGTATCGTAGGGCAGGCTGGGCAGTACGAACGGATTGGCGGCATGGTTGTCGAACACCGCCAGCCATGTGCCGCCATCGGCCGGCGACTTGGCGACCGCGGCGGTGCCGACGCTGCCGGAGGCACCCGACCGGTTTTCGATGACGATGGTCGTGTTCAGGCGCTGTTGCAGCCCCGGCTGAATGAGCCGCATCATCGCATCGGTCGATCCGCCCGGCGGATAGGCGACGACGAGTCTGATATTGCTCGGCGGCCAGGCTGGCGTCTGGGCCTGAGCGGCCAATGGCGCCGTGATGGCGCCCAGCACAATCGTGCGTCGTGAGAGCTTCATGGGTTCCCTCGCTCGATATTATTTTATTGCCGCCAGCATACAATTGTTCCTTGCAATGCGCACCGTATCCCTGGCCGATCTCGCGCCAGCCGCTATGATCGCGACCGGCTGCTTCGGCAGGCGGGTGCGGAGACGACGAATGCGATGGGTGGTGCTGTTGGCGGTGCTCGTGCTGGGCGGCTGTGCCAGCGATATCGGACCGAGCCCGGCTGAATTGAGACAGCAATGGGAGGCGCAGAATATCGTCCCGGCGGCCTACAAGGCCGACCTGATCGCCTTCATGCGCACCTATCTCAACGATCCGAGGCAAGTCCGTGGCGCGACGGTGTCGCAACCGCAACGCAAGACTGTCGGGCGGGGCGAGCGTTACGTGGTGTGCTTGCGTTACACCGAAGGCCGTAATGCCGGACAGAGGGAAGGCGTTGCCACCTTTGTGTCGGGCAAACTCGACCGATATTTCGATGTGACAAAGGGCAAGCTCGATCGCTCTATCGACCTGCCGGTGGAAGCCGGTGAGTTATGCAAGGATGCGGTGTTCGCGCCGTTTCCCGAACTGGAAAAGCTCACGCGCTAACATCCATGCGAGCCAGCGGACGTCCCGGAGTGCATCCAGAGCACATGGCTCGCGCGGCCATAGGCCGGCTGATCGCCGCGCTACTGAGTCGTCCGTTAAGAAGCCAATTTGAGTTTGGCGTGGATGGCGAACGCTCGCCACAGCGCGGCCA
>JACQDO010000292.1 GCA_016201085.1 Hyphomicrobiales bacterium
CCTGGCTCGACGGCGTCGGCGCCAGCGGCCTCGACGGTCACGATTTGCGCGAGCTCGGTCTGAAGAACGGCAACCTCATTGTCGACGACCGCCGCAACGGCAAGCGTTGGAGCTTCGACAAGATCAATGCCAGCCTGATGCGGCCGCAGCTTGGCGGCATCATATTCCGGCTCGAATCGGACGACCACGAGCGTCCCTGGCAGTTGAGCGCGGCGATGCGCCCGCTCGGCGACGGCGTACGCGCGGTCGGCATAGAAGCGCGCAAGATTTCCGTCCGTGACATTCTGATGGCGATGCGGCTCAATGAAGGCGCCATCGATGTCGATCTGCCGCTGTCGGCCAGCATCCGCGCCGAAGTTCTCGATGATGGCACGCCGCAGCTGATCCAAGGACAATTGGTCGCAGATGCCGGAACCATCCTCGATCGCCACGGGGCGAAAACAAGCATTGCGATCGATCGTGCCGACTTTCGCTTCAATTGGGATGTGCGGCGACGCAGTCTGATCATGCCTTTCCAGGTGCACTCGGGCGGCAACCAGTTCACCTTGCAGGCGACGCTGGCGGCACCCGACGAACCGAACACCGCCTGGCAACTCACGGTGGTGCGCGGCGATCCGGTGATTGATCCGGTCATCCTGGCGGCCGGTGCGTCGCCCGATCAGGAAGGCTTCGCCCTCAATCGGACCATTGTGCGCGCACGCATCGATCTGGTACGCAAGCGCGTCGACCTCGATCAGGGCGATTTCAGCCGTATCGACACACGGCCGACGCATAATATCGGCGTCGCCGTCACCGGTAGCCTGGATTATTCCGGCGCCGAACCGCATCTCGCCTTCGGTGTAGCCGCCACGCGCATGCCATTGTCGGTGATGAAACGGCTGTGGCCGGTTTTCACCGCGCCCGGTGTGCGGACATGGGTCATGGAACACATGTCGGGCGGAATAGTCGAGCGCGTGGTAATTGCCGGCAACGCACCGTCCGCGTCGTTCAAGGCCAATGGTCCGCCGACTCCGGACGACGGTCTATCGGTCGATATCGAGACCAGCGGCACCACCTTGCAGCCGGTCGCCACGCTACCGGCGATCCGCGACGCCGATCTCACCGTCCACGTCACCGGGCGCACCGACCGGGTCGATCTCGGGCGTGGCACCGTCGAGGCGGCGGCGGGACGCAAGCTCAGTATCACCGGCGGCGACCAATTTCGCCGCCGACAAGATGCTGCTGGGCCAGCGCCTGGAAGCCAATACGCTGCGTGTAACGGCTTCGAGCGACGGCTATCAGATCAAGGGCGACGTCAAGGTCAACGGCACACCGGCGACCATCGAGGTGCGCCAGCAGAAGGGTGAGCCGGACGCCGAATTGAAACTGCAGGCGATCATCGATGAGGCGGCGCGCCGCCGGCTCGCGATCGATTTCGGCACCAGCGTCACCGGCGCGATCCCAATCAAGGTCAACGGTCGCATCGGCAACAATGTGCGCGACGATCACATGAATGTGGAGGCCGATCTTACGCCGGTGAAGATCGACAACCTGCTGCCGGGATGGTTGAAACCCGCAGGCAAAGCGGCGCGCGCCACCTATTCGCTGCTCAAGACCGACAAAACGGTGCGCTTCGATAATTTGAGCATCGACGGTCCCAATACGTCGGTGCGCGGATCGGTCGAGATCGACAATGGCGGCGAAATCGTGTCGGCGAATTTTCCGGTGTTCAGTCTGTCGGATGGCGACAAGGTCACGCTTAAAGTCGATCGCGGCGGTGACAGCGTGCTGCGCGTGGTCATGCGCGGCGACGTCTATGACGGCCGCAATTTCATCAAGGCGTCGCTTGCCGGCGACGGGCAGAATGCGGCCAAGCACAAGCAGAGCGATGTCGATCTCGACATCAAGATCGGCACGGTGGCGGGCCACAATGGCGAGACGCTACGCGGCCTCGATCTCAGAATGGCGCGCCGCGGCGGTCATATCCGCAGCTTCGCGATGACGTCCAAGATCGGCCGCGATACGGCACTCAGCGGCGACCTGCGGCTGCGCGCGCGCGACAATCACCAGGTGATCTATTTCGAAACCGAAGACGCCGGCGCACTGTTCCGTTTAACCGACATGTATCCGCGCATGTTCGGCGGGCAGATGTGGGTGGCGATGGATCCGCCGACACAGGAGCAGACCCCGCAAGTCGGCTATCTTCACATCGGCAATTTCGTGGTGCGCGGCGAGCCCGCGCTCGAACGCGTGATCTCGGGCGCGCCCGGTGCCGCCAAGGGCTCGGTGGAATTTTCCGAACTGCACTCCGACTTCACGCGTTTCCCCGGCAAGATGGCGATACGCGACGGCGTCGTGCGCGGCCCGCTGGTCGGTGCCACCATCGAGGGCCAAATCGATTACCTCAAGGACGAAGTGCACCTGCGTGGCACCTTCGTGCCGTTTTATGGCCTCAACAACATGTTCGGCAAAATCCCGATTTTCGGCTTATTCCTCGGCGGCGGCAGCAATGAGGGCCTGCTCGGCATCACCTATGAGGCGGTGGGCCGGCCGAGCGCCCCGCGCATCACGGTCAATCCGGTGAGCGCGATCGCGCCCGGCCTCCTGCGCAAGTTCATTCCCTCGCCCGGCAGCTTCGACAGCAATTTCATTCCGCCGCAGCGGTGAACGACGGCAGAGTTCACGCCGGCTTCAGCAGCACGTGCTTCTTCTTGCCGAGCGAAAGCTTGATCACGCCCTCGGGGGTCAGGTCGCTAGGCGTAAGCGTCAGTTTCTCGTCGGTCACAGCCGCATCGTTGACCTTGAGACCGCCGGCCTTGATCTGGCGACGTGCTTCGCCGTTGGAGGCGACGAGCTTGGCCTTCTCCGCAAACGCAATGAGCACGCCGAGGCCGCGTTCAAGCTCGGCGCGCGCGATCTCTACGGTCGGTAGCGTTTCGGCAAGCCCACCGCCCTCGAAAGTCTTGCGCGCGGTCTCTCGCGCCTGATCGGCGGCCTCGCGGCCATGCACCAAGGCGGTCGCCTCGGTGGCCAGCACCTTTTTGGCCTCATTGAGTTCGGCGCCTTGCAGCGCCGTAAGCCGTGCGATCTCGTCGAGCGGCAGGATGGTGAACAGCTTGAGGAAGCGGCCGACGTCGCCGTCCTCGGTGTTGCGCCAGTACTGCCAATAATCGTAGGGGCTCTTGAGATTGGCATCGAGCCAGACCGCGCCGGCGGCGGTCTTGCCCATCTTGGCGCCGGACGAAGTGGTGATCAGCGGCGAGGTGAGCGCGAACAACTGCGCGTTCTGCATGCGGCGGCCGAGATCGATGCCATTGACGATATTGCCCCACTGGTCGGAGCCGCCCATCTGCAGAACGCAGCCATTGCGCTTGTTGAGTTCGACGAAGTCGTAGGCTTGCAGCACCATGTAGTTGAATTCGAGGAACGACAGCTCCTGTTGGCGGTCGAGCCGCATCTTGACCGAGTCGAATGAGAGCATGCGGTTGACCGAGAAATGCCGGCCGACGTCGCGCAGGAAGTCGATGTAGTTGAGCGTGTTCAGCCAGTCGGCATTGTTCGCCATGATGGCATTGCCACCGGCGCCCTCGAATTTCAGGAATTTCGAGAAGATCGCGCGGATGCCCTTGAGATTCTCGTTGATCGTCTCGTCGGTGAGGATGCGCCGGCTTTCGTCCTTGCCGGACGGATCGCCCACCCGGGTGGTGCCGCCGCCCATCAACGCGATCGGCTGATGACCGGTCTGCTGCAACCAATAGAGCATCATGATCGGCAGCAGCGAGCCGACGTGCAGGGAGGCGGCCGTGCAATCGAAGCCGATATAGGCGGTGATGGCGCCGGCCTTGGCGCGCGCATCGAGCACGTCGGGCTCCGACACCTGGTGGATGAAACCGCGCTCGGCCAGAATGTTGAGAAAATCGGATTTATAGGCGCTCATATCGTGACCCGTTTTGTCATGGCCTGGCAAAAGCGCGAAGCGACGCCGTCCCTTGGACGGCCATGCCCGGCGATGACGGGAAGAATTACGCCGCGCTCGGCTTGCGTTCGGTCTTCAGCCGCTTGTCGAGATAGGCCGCGATCGAGGTGAGCAGAGTTTCGACCTTGCCGTCGAAGAAATGGTTGGCGCCCTGAACGATCTTCTGTTCGATCACGATGCCCTTCTGCGTCTTGAGCTTATCGACCAAGGTGGTCACGTCCTTGGCCGGCACCACGGCGTCCTTGTCGCCGTGGATGATGAGCCCCGACGACGGGCAGGGTGCCAGGAACGAGAAGTCGTACAGGTTGGCGGGCGGGCAGATCGAAATGAAGCCCTCGATCTCCGGCCGTCGCATCAAGAGCTGCATGCCGATCCAAGCGCCGAACGAGAAGCCGGCGATCCAGCAGCTTTTGGCCTCCGGATTAATGGTCTGCGCCCAGTCGAGGGCGGCGGCGGCATCCGACAATTCCCCGGTGCCGTGATCGAACGAGCCCTGGCTGCGGCCGACGCCGCGGAAATTGAAGCGCAGCGCCGAGAAGCCGCGATGCACGAAGGCGTAGTAGAGCTGGTAGATGATCTGGTGGTTCATCGTCCCGCCGAACTGCGGATGCGGGTGCAGGACGATGGCGATCGGCGCGTTCTTTTGGCGGGCCGGATGATACCGGCCTTCGATCCGTCCGGCCGGACCGGTGAAAATGACCTCGGGCATAGCTGTCGACCTCGATATCCGCGCTTGGCCCGCGCGATGGCTGCGGCCTTGGGTTTTGCTCAGCGCCTGGCCTGAACTGACGGTCTGGGCGCTAGTTTAGAACTGTTCTAATTATATGAATTCCGCTGGTCACGGCTGCAACAACGGCTATAAGTTGCGCCGTGAATGCGGGCTTCTAGCACGTCCCCTAGGGCAAAAAGCAAGCTTTTTGCGAGGGGTAGGGCCAGAACGGTAATTTGATACAGGCGCAAGCAATGCCCGAGCGGGCCTATTTCGATTGGAATGCCACGTCACCCCTTCGCCAGGTGGCGCGTGAGGCTATGGTCGCGGCACTCGGTCAGACCGGTAATGCCTCCTCGGTGCATGGCGAGGGCCGGACCGCCCGCCGGCTGATCGAGGACGCGCGCGCGCAGGTGGCTCACCTGGTCGGCGCCGATGCCAAGGATGTCACCTTCGCCAGCGGTGCCACCGAAGCCAACATGCTGGCGTTGCACCCGGCCATGGGCGACCGGCTGTTCGTCTCGGCGGTTGAGCATCCGTCGGTGCGGAGCGGCGGGCGATTTCCGGCCGAAAAGATCGAAGAACTGCCGGTCGATGGCGCCGGCTCGGTCGATCTTCATGCTCTAAGCAATGCCGTGGCTCGGGCCGAGCGCCCGTTTGTTTCGATCATGCTCGCTAATAACGAAACCGGCGTGATCGAGCCGATCGTGCAAATCGCGCAGATCGTGCACACCGCCAATGGTGTGCTGCACGTCGACGCGGTACAGGGGCCCGGACGTATCGATTGCGATCTCAAGACATTGGGTGCCGACCTGCTCAGCATCTCCGCCCACAAGCTCGGCGGACCGCAAGGCGTCGGCGCGCTGATCCGGCGCGGCTACATCCAGATCGAACCGCTGATCAGAGGCGGCGGCCAGGAGCGTGGCCTACGCGCGGGAACCGAAAACGTGGCGGGGATCGCAGGCTTTGGCGCGGCCTGTGCGGCGCTGGCCGCCAACTGGCGCCACGAAGCCATCCGCATGGCGGCTCTGCGCGATCGTATCGAAACCGGCATAAAGGCGCTGGTGCCGCGGGCGGTGATCTTCGGCCAAAATGCGCCGCGGCTGCCCAATACGACACTGTTCTCGATTCCCGGCATCAAGGCGGAGACGGCGATAATTGCCTTTGATCTCAATGGTATAGCGCTATCGTCCGGTTCCGCCTGCTCGTCCGGCAAGGTGCAGACCTCGCACGTATTGGCGGCGATGGGGGTGGAACCCGAGCTTGCGCGCGGCGCGCTGCGCATCAGCCTCGGTTGCAGCACGACTGACGCCGAGGTCGACAATCTGCTGAATGCTTTGACTAAAGTCAGTTCGTCATTACTTAAGGGGCATGAGAATTCACGCGTGAACTCGGGCTTGGCCGCCTGAGGATGAGCACATAAGGAATGATCGCAACGCGATAGCGAACCGACCATAACCGACAAATCCAACCCGCGGTCCTTGAAACCGTGAGCGGAGGGAAGAATGCCGGCCGTACAAGAGACCGTCGATAAGGTCCGCCTCATCGACGTTGATCAATATAAATATGGGTTCGTCACCGATATCGAATCCGAGAAGGCCCCGATCGGGCTTTCGGAAGACACCGTCCGCTACATCTCGGCCAAGAAAAACGAGCCGGCATGGATGCTGGAGTGGCGGTTGGAAGCTTTCCGCCGCTGGCTCACCATGCGCGAGCCGAGCTGGGCACGTGTTCACTACCCCAAGATCGATTATCAGAACGCCTATTACTATTCGGCGCCGAAGCAGAAGGATGGACCGAAATCGTTGGACGAGGTCGATCCGGAGATTCTGCGCACCTATGAGAAGCTCGGCATTCCGTTGAAGGAACAGGAAATCCTCGCCGGCGTGCGCAAGCAGGGCGAACCGAGCCAGCTCGACGACGACGAGATGACGGGCGGCGAGGCGCGCGGCCGCGTCGCGGTCGACGCGGTGTTCGATTCGGTGTCGGTGGCCACCACCTTCAAGGCGGAGTTGAAGAAAGCCGGCGTGATCTTCATGCCGATCTCGGAGGCGTTGCGCGAACATCCCGAGCTGGTGAAGAAATATTTGGGTTCGGTGGTGCCGACCACCGACAATTTCTTCGCCACGCTGAACTCGGCGGTGTTCTCCGACGGCTCCTTCGTCTACGTGCCGCCGGGCGTGCGCTGTCCGATGGAACTGTCGACCTATTTCCGCATCAACGAGAAGAACACCGGCCAGTTCGAGCGCACGCTGATCATCGCCGACAAGGGCGCTTACGTCAGTTATCTCGAAGGCTGCACCGCGCCGATGCGCGACGAGAACCAGCTGCACGCCGCCGTGGTCGAGCTGATCGCGCACGACGACGCCGAAATCAAATATTCGACGGTGCAGAACTGGTATCCGGGCGACGCCGACGGCAAAGGCGGCATCTTCAACTTCGTC
>JACQDO010000315.1 GCA_016201085.1 Hyphomicrobiales bacterium
CCCGATTTGTAGTCGGTCTTGTCGAGCGCGACCTCGAGCAGATCGGGCGTATCGCTGCTCGATTCAGCATAAAAGCCGGCATCGAAGCTAAGCGAAGTGATCGTGCCGTTCGGCTCCGGTGCGGACACTTCCAGGCGATAGCGGCCCCACTTCACCGGCAGCGACAACCGCGCCGGTTTGTCGGCACCGGCATCGACGCTGCCGTTGGCAACGCGTTCGGTACGTTTGATTGGTTCGAATTCCCACTGCCCGTTCTGGCGATACCATTGGTAGCGGGTCTCGACCTTGAGCAGTTCGTAGCGCAGGCCGCTTTTGGCCGTCAGCTTGCCGTCGGGCGCGACCATGACCACGTCGAAATCGGCATTGGCGCCGTCGGCAAGCGAGCGGCCGGAGAACGCCGGCTTCACGCCGATCATGGTGGTATCGCTGGCGATCGGCAGCGTCAGCTTGCGCTCGACCGCGCGGCCGCCGGATTCCACCATGCTCACGGCGATCTGCGCTTCCAGCGGACGGCTGGTCACCGGCACCTTGTCGAGCTTGATCGGGAAGTTCGCCTTGCCGGCCGCATCGGTGTTCGGCAGTTCGTCGAGGACCTGACGGACCGAAGTCACCGAATCGTCGAACGGTCCGAAGGCGTAGCCGGCAAAGCCCGGCCGCTCTTTCGCCGCCGTGATGGTGACGGTGCCCTGTAGTTCGAGATTGGATGCCGGCACGCCATAGAGGAAATGGCCGTCGACGCTTAACGGCGCCGAGGCGTTGCGCGCTATCGATTTTGCCTGCGAGGTGAAATCGAACTCGACGCGGTCGGGCACATAGTCTTCGACCATGAAGGTGGTCTCGCCGACCGGCGAACGCTTGGGATCGGTATAGGCGCGCACGCGCCAGGTGCCGGTCGAGGCCGATGCGACGATCGGCACGCGCAAATTGCGGCCGCCGAGACCCTGATCGGGCGCCAGCGCACGGCGGTATTCGACGCCGTCCGGACGCTCGATCACCAGCGTGAGCGGCGCCGTGGGGGCGGCAAAGCCGCGCGCATCGCGCAGCAGCGCCGTGATCTCCACGGGTGCAAAGCCGTTCTTGTCGGTCGGGCGGACGGCCAACACCTCGTTATTGCGCGCGACCAGCCGCACCTCGACCGCGGCGCGCGGCGCCGCGCTCGCCAGCGAATGGATGAAAACGTCGATGCCGTCATGCGTGCTGTAGGCGGTGAGCCCCAGATCGGAGACGATGAACCACTGGGTGGCGAGCTGGCCGTAGTCGTCGGAGAGGTCGCCTTTCGGCGCCGCGGTGATGGCGTAGACGCCGGGGCTGAGATCGTGCAGCGCCTGTTCGACCGGAAACGCGGTGGCGACTTCGCTGTTGAGCTTCTGCTCGACGGCAAGCTCGCCGCTCCACACCTTGGCGCCGCGCTCGCTCGCCAGCCGTTCGGCTTCGTAGCGGCTCAGATTGCGCTGGAAGTCGTAACCGAGCACGGTTTCGATCAGGTTGCGGTCGCCGACGCGATAGACGGTGAGCGCGACCGCGTTGGTATTCACGCTGAGTACCGGAATGCCGCGCTGGCCGTTCTTCGGCAACACATAGGCCTTGCCGGAAAAGCGTGCGAATGGCTTGCGGTCGCGCACGAAGATGGTGAAGTCGGCCGACTTCGCCAGCGTCTCGTGCACCACCGACGGCAGGCCGGCGCGCAGCGTGATGTTATAGCGCTCGCCGTGCTTGAGCCCTTCGACGCAAAGCTGCTTGTCGTTGGCCGAAATCGCCGGCTTGTCGATACCGGCGACCGCCACGAACGGCGAGAAATCGGTGCGCTTGCCAGGCAGCTCCTCGGAGAATTGGAAGCAGGCGCGCGGGGAAACGGCGTCGGAATCTACGGTATAATCCAGATAACGGAAGCCGTGCTCGACACGAAGACGTTCGTATTGACCGCGCAGTTCGGCAGTCTCGCGCAGATCGAGCGACAGGCGCATGGTATCGAGCGCGCTGCGCCATTGCCGGCGGTCGGTGAAGGTGCGGCCGAGTAGCGCCAGGCTGTCGGCTTCCAGATTGCGGTTGCCGGCGCGCCGATAGGCGACATAAGCGGCGGTGGTGGCGCGATCGAGCAGCAGCGCGCGCTCTTTGTCATCGCGCGGACGGATCAGCAGCACGGTGCGCGAAAGTCGCAGCCAGCTCGACGCGTCGTCGGGGGCGGCGGCGATCAGCTGCCCGAGCACGGTCATGCCGGTGCGGAAATCGTTTTTCTGGAAGGCTGTGTCGGCATCCTTGCGCAGTACCGCCGCCGGCTTCGTCACCGAACCGGCATCGCTCTTGATCTGGGCTTCCAGCTTGATCGCCGCGTCGTCGAGATCTTTGCGTTCGAAAGCTTTATCGGCGGCGAGCGCCGTGATGGCGGCAAGGGCGAGCAGCGCGGAAGCAATGCCGGCGCGAATAACGTTGCGCATGAATGGGACCTCCGAGGACGGCGACCACTATCATTGCAGTTCCGGAAGGTGTCGAGGTCATGGCCGTGGAACCCGATACCCACAAACGGTCCTGGCGCCGGTCGCAGGAATGCGCCAACGCTCAGTTCGATCAGAAGGCTGTTGGAGGATGCTAAGAAATTAGATGAGCCATATAAACAACCTCCAGTAACTCATTATCCAGTCATCATAATTATCAAATACACGCGATTTGGCGCCATCCGTTTCGACGGCACCGTTCGATCGAACGCGGCGCGCGCAGTGCAAACCCTTCCGACTCAAAGGCGCGAAAAGTTAGCGGCAGCGACGGCTCCGGCACCTTTCCAGCGCGGCATGGCGCAGGTAAACCACTGATCGAGACGACCCCGTAGCTCAGTTGGATAGAGCATCAGCCTTCTAAGCTGAGGGTCGCTGGTTCGAATCCAGCCGGGGTCGCCAATTCCCTAACGTGTTCTGTGATTTAGTCGGAACTCTCGTGCCGCTAACGTAGGGTTGCGCAACCCATAATTAACAAGTTTCGCACACCAATACCGCCATCGGACACCGTGCTTCCGACGACATCGAGCGCGTTCGACTGGCATGACCGAAACACCCGCCCCGTCGCCGAGCAACCAGGCTGACACCACCCTCGTCGCGGCGCCACCGCTGGCGCCGGGCGCTGCCCCGCTCTGCTATGTGGTCGACGAGGAAGCCAGCATCCGGCATTTCCTATCGCTGGTACTGCACGGCTCCGGCATCGACACCATGGAATTTCCCGATGGCGCGAGGCTGCGGCAGGCGCTGGAAAGTCGTCTGCCCGACCTCGTGTTCCAAAACATCTCGCTTGAATCCGCCGACGCGATCGAAACGGTGGTTACGCTCGGCAAGTACGGCTTTCGCGGCGCCGTGCAATTGATGAGCACTCGCGGTGCCGCCGTGCTCGATCATGTCAAGAATATCGGTATCCAGCACAAGCTGGTCATGCTGCCAGTGCTCAAGAAGCCGTTCGAAACCGACGCGATCGTCAAGATCGTCCAACAGCTCAAGCTCGGATTGCCGGCCGCGGTTGCGCATCACATCAAACTCGATGAGGCGCTCGACAATAATTGGATCGAATTCTGGTACTTTAACATTAGGTTCAATTACTGCCTTTAC